>JAWWPE010000407.1:0-3350 GCA_033850895.1 Nocardioidaceae bacterium
CGAGGCCCCGCCACTCGAGTGAGTGACAGGGCCTCGTGGTGAGGTCGGACTACTTCACCTCCGAGCGCATCACCCTCCGGAGCCCGAAGAAGCCGGGCAACAGGATCCAGATGGCAACAGTCGTGGCGATGTGCGCCCACTGGGCGCCGGCGTGCATGCCCTCGAACAGGAAGGTCTGCGCGAACGGCAGGTCGACCCAGGGCTGCAGGTCCTTGAACCACGCCTGGCTGGTGGCCAGCAGGCTGGTCAGGTTCGGCACGAGCAGGACGAGCACGAAGTACATGACCAGACCACCGGCCGAGCTGAGCAGCAGCATTCCGAGCATGGTGCCGATGGACAGGGAGACCAGGTTGCCCAGCACGATCGTGGTGGCGTGGTCGAGCGAGAGGTCCCAGACCGTCGTGGTACCGGCGATGGTGCTGCCGACGACGTTCCCGATAGCGCCGGCGGCGAAGGCGAAGAGCATGGAGGCGATGGCCACGATCACCGCAGACCAGGTCTTGGCGAGCACGACGCGGCGCCGGTTGGGTACATGGGTGAACGTGGTCAGCCCGCTCCGCTGGCTCCACTCACTGGTGATCGACAGCAGCGCGACCATCGGCAGGATCACCGTGATCGGGTACCCGACCGCCTTGGCGAAGTTGTAGTAGGTGAGGTCCTGATCGGGCGCGAAGGCGATGGTCGCGATGGTGGCGACCAGTGCAGTGATCGCGATGCTTGAGATCAGCCAGAACCCCGATCGTGTGTTGAACATCTTGCGCAGCTCGACCCGGACGACCCGACTGAGCGGGATCTGCGCGATCTCGGTACGCCGCTCGCGGACCTGGTCGGCCGTGGTTGCCGTCATGGCGCTCATGCCGCTGACCTTTCTGTGGTGGAGTCCCGTTGAGTGTCGGCGGTCAGCTCGAGGAACATCTCCTCGAGTCCGCCACTGTCGGCGGTGCGGAGCTCGGTGAGAAGCACGCCGCCGTCGTACGCCGCTCGTCCGACGCCGGCGATGTCGGTGTCGGTGCGGAGCGATCCGTCCTCCGAGACGGTCACCTCGATGCCAGCCGCTGCCATGGCTCGCCGGAGGCCCGCCACGTCCGGTGATCGAACGAGGGTGCCGGCGGTCTGCAGCAACTCGGCCTTCGTGCCCTGGCAGACGATCCGGCCCTGGCCGATCATCACGATGTCGTCGGCGATGATCTCGATCTCGGCGAGAAGGTGCGAGGACAGCAGCACGGTCCCCCCGTTGTCGGCGTAGTCGCGGAGCAGGTCACGCATCCAACGGATGCCGGCAGGGTCGAGCCCGTTGGCGGGCTCGTCAAGGATGAGCACTCCAGGGTCGCCGATCAAGGCAGCGGCGATTCCGAGCCGCTGACGCATGCCCAGCGAGTAGTTGCCGACACGTCGGTCGGCTTCTGCTCCGGTGAGGCTGACCAGGTCGAGCAGCTCGGCGACCCGGCGAGCCGGGACCCCCATGATCTGCTGGGCGATGGTCAGGATCTCGCGACCGGTGCGCCCGGCGTGCTGGGCCGAGGCGTCGAGCATCACGCCGACCTCCCGACCGGGGTTGGGCAGGTCGGCGAACCGCCGGCCGTTGATGGTCGCTCGTCCCCTTGTGGGTGTGGTCAGACCGACCATCATCCGCATCGAGGTCGACTTGCCGGCGCCGTTGGGGCCGAGGAAACCTGTGACTCGCCCAGAGCGAGCCTTGAAGGCGATGTCGTGGACGACGGCGTTGTGGCCGTACGTCTTGGAAAGATTCTCAATGGTGATCATGGCAGGAACGCTATGTATGTCGAGGGGTCGGCCGCGTCGTCGCGAGGTCGCGTGCTGGGTGGCACCAACCGACGAGCGCGGGTCCTCACATGGGAGGAGTCTCAAGCCTCGAACAGGCCGGTCTGGTACGCCAGCACGATCGCCTGTGCCCTGTCGCGCAGGTCGAGCTTCTGCAGCAACCGGGTCACGTGGGTCTTGACCGTGGTGTCGCTGATGAACAGCTCGCGGCCGATCTCGGCGTTCGAGTAGCCCTTGGTGATCAGCCGGAAAACATCCAGCTCCCGCGTGGTCAGCGTCTCGACGGCCTTCGGCGGCTGCTGATGGGTGCGGGTGAACTGCGCGATCACCCGGCGCGTGACCGACGGCGACAGCAGTGCGTCCCCTCGAGCGACCGTGCGTACGGCGGCGATGAGCTGCTCGGGCGGGTCGTCCTTGAGCACGAAGCCGCTCGCGCCCGCACGCAGCGCACGGTAGACGTACTCGTCGAGGTCGAAGGTCGTCAGGATCAGGATCCGGCTTTCGGGGTCGGCCGCCAGGATTCGGCGGGTCGCCTCGAGGCCGTCGAGCTCAGGCATCCGGATGTCCATCAAGATGACGTGCGGGTGCGCACGGGCGGCCTCGCTGACCGCGTCGACACCGTTGCTCGCCTCGGCGACGACGTCGATGTCGGGCTCGTCGGCGAGCAGCATCCGAAATCCCGCCCTCACCATCGCCTGGTCGTCGACGACGAGCACCCGGATCGTCATGCGTTGCGACCGCCGACCCCGTTCAGCGGCAGCGAGGCGCGGAGCACGTAGCCGCCAGTGGCCGCGCCGAACGCCGACATGTCACCGCCGTAGGTCTTGACCCGCTCGCGGATGCCGATCAGCCCGTGCCCCAACCCGTCGTTGCCCACCGCGCCACCGCGCCCGTCGTCCCGCACCTCGATCCGGAGCAGGCTGGGTGAGTAGCCGACCGTGACGTCGACGTGCCGGGCGCCGGCGTGCTTGAGGGCGTTGGTCAGCCCTTCTTGCACAATGCGGTACGCCGAGAGGTCGAGCCCCGACCCGAGCTCGACCCGCTCACCGGTGACGCGCACGCGTACGTCGAGGCCGGCGGCGCGTACGTCGTCCGCGAGGCCTTCGAGATTCCCCAACCCGGCGTGCGGCGCGAGCTCGACCGTGTCGTCGCCCGACCTCAACGCACCCAACAACCTCCGCATCTCGGCGAGCGCCGTACGACCCGCTTGCTCGACGTTGCCGAGCGCCTCCCGCTCCGCGGTAGCGGCGGTCGGCATACGATGCCGCACCGCCCCAACCTGGAGCACCATCACGCTCACCGCATGAGCGACCACGTCATGCAGCTCACGCGCCATCCGCGCCCGCTCCTCGGCCACCGCCAGTCGCGCCGCCGACTCCCGCTCCCGCTCAGCCCGCGCCGCCCGGTCCTCCGCGGCCTCGGTCTGCCGGTTGCGCTCGCGCAGCGCGAAGCCGACGATCCAGCCGATCGCGAACAGCACCGGTATGAAGAGGAAGTCCCCCGGCCCATGCGTCGGGTCGTGGTAGACGACGGTGCCCGAACTCAGCAGCACGAACACCAGCCCGACC
>JAWWPE010000413.1:0-7664 GCA_033850895.1 Nocardioidaceae bacterium
CGCGTGGCTGACAAGGACCAGATACGCGATCGCGCCGTCGTGCTCGACGAGGCAATCGGCGGCATGCAGCGCTGGGGTCTGCGCATCATCGTGATCGTCGCCACCGGGTGGGTCATCTGCTGGGGCATCGGTCAGATCTGGGTCGTGCTCTTCCCGGTCTCGCTGGCCCTCATCGTCACGACGGTGCTCGGCCCGCCGGCCGCCTGGCTGCGCTCAAAGGGCTGGCCCGCAGGCGTTGCCGCCGCCGTCATCGTGCTGGGCTTCATCAGCGTGATCGTGGGCATCATCGCGATCCTCACCCCGCAGGTCGCCGGTCAGGCGGGTGAGGTCGCGTCCGGGGCGTCCGACGGCCTGCAGAAGGTACGCGACTGGTTGACCGGCGAGCCGCTCAACCTCTCCGACGGTCAGATCACCAGCGCCATCTCGGCCGTGCAGGACAAGCTCCAGGCCAGTGCGACGTCGATCAGCTCGGGCATCTTCTCCACGATCGGCACCGCCACGTCGGCGATCGTCAACCTCGTGCTCGTGCTGATGTTGTCGTTCTTCTTCGTCAAGGACGGCCACAAGTTCCTGCCGTGGCTCAGGACGGTCACCGGACAGCGCGCAGGCGACCACGTCGTCGAAGTGTTCAGCCGTATGTGGGACACCCTCGGCGGGTTCATCCGCACGCAGACGCTCGTCGCCATGATCGACGCGGTCATCATCGGCGGCGGCCTCGCGATACTCGGCTCACCACTGGCCGTTCCGCTCGGGGTGCTGACGTTCTTCGGCGCATACATCCCGATCATCGGGGCGTTCGTCAGCGGCGCCATCGCGGTGCTCGTGACACTGGTGACCAACAACCCGAAGGATGCGCTGATCGCGCTGATCATCGTGGTGGCCGTGCAGCAGCTCGAGGGCAACGTCCTGTCTCCGTACCTGCAGGGCAAGAACATGAACCTGCATCCGGCGGTCGTGCTGCTGAGCGTGACCGGGGGTGGCGCCCTGTTCGGCATCACGGGTGCGTTCCTGGCCGTGCCGGTCGCGGCCTCGGTGGCCGAGCTGTTGCGCTATCTCAATGAACACATCGACGACTCGGTGGCGTGGAACGCGCCCGAGGTCGACTCGGAGTCTGCCGAGATCCTCGACGAAGACTGATCTCGTTTGCGGGGCACCCCTTCGGGTACCTCCGCCCCATGACCAGCATCGATCTTGGCCGGCCCGTCGCGGGTGACGTCATCGACCTGATCCTGATCGACCACCGCCGGATGGAGAACCTGTTGCGGCAGCTGCGCGACTCCTCCTCGGACCGCGAGACCGTACGTGCGGCGTTCTCGACGCTCCACGTGGCGCATGCCCTGGCCGAGGAGAAGTACGTCTACCCGGAGTTCCGACGCGAGCGCGCCGTGAGCGAGGACGAGGCCGAGCACGGCGAGGAGGAGCACGCCGAGGGCAATGAGGCACTCCTCGCGCTGCTGGAGTGCGCCGGGACCGACACCCAGAAGTTCGACGACGCGGTCGAGGAGCTCGCCCGACTGGTCAACCACCACCTGACCGAGGAGGAGCTCACGATCCTCAACCCGGCCCGCGACGACGTCTCAGAGGCCAGACGCGAGGAGATCGGCGAGACGTTCGCCACCGAGCGCAACAAGCAGATCACCAAGAATTGCGGCACGATCACCAACGTCCGCAAGATCGTCAGGTCGGCACGCTCGAAAGGGCTGCTCGACGCGTGACCTGGTCGGCGCAGCGGCTCAGCCGATCAGGCGGAGAGCACCTGCTCGACCGACACGTCGCCGGCGTCTTCGCTGATCTCGGCGGCCAGGGCCTCGAGGTGTTCGGGTAGTACGTCCACACCGACCTCGTCGAACCCCTCGCGCAACTCGCGCTCGACGGTCCCCTCGGTAGCGCCGTCCTGCCAGGACGTCACGCGGTCGACGACCACTTGGATCGCCTCGATCTGTTCGCTCGTGTAGTCGCTCATGGGCGACGCCATACCCCTCCCGCAGGGACTTACACGCTGCTGTCCCGGTTTCGCCGCGAGCCCGTTGGGTAGCGACCCGACAACGACCGACATACGACCCAGGAGGTCCCATGTCCACCACCGTTCCGAATGATCCCGTGTCGACGCCGCCGCCGGACAAGCCGTCGACCGACCCGGGCGCACCGGCGGCAGAGCCGACGTCGGATCCGAGTCAGCTCGAGCCCGATCCGGACGATCCCACGCCGCCGGGCACCAACCCGGACGACGGCCACCCGTCGCAGGCCGACAGTCCGACCGAGGCGCCTCCCCGCGGCACGCCGCGACCCGACCCGGAGCAGATCTCGGAGGGTCTCAGCGACTACGGAGTGGTCAGCGCCGGTGGGCACGTCGGGCCGGAGAAGGGCGATCAGGCTGCGGGCGGACCGGGATCCTGACGGCCGCGATCTTTCAGAAAATTTTCAGTTTCCGGGTCTTGAAGCCTGGATTTCCGTTGTCTATAACTACCCGTGAGAGCCACCCACGGCTCCATTCAATGGAAGGAGAATCTGCCATGAACGCTATGTCCTTTGATCCTTTCGGCGAACTCGATCGCCTCACCACCGGCCTCACGCAGCTCCGGACCGGACCGCGGGCCGTACCCGTGGATCTGCTCCGTGACGGCGACCGCTACCTGCTCAATGCCGATCTTCCGGGCGTCGATCCCGGATCGATCGACATCGATCTCGACGGCAACCTGCTGACCATCCGGGCCGAGCGCACCGGGGCTATGCATGACGGCGCCAAGTGGATCACCCAGGAGCGTCGGGGCGGCAGCTACTACCGGCAGTTCACCCTCGGTGAAGGCATCGCGACCGAGGAGATCTCGGCGACGTACGACAACGGCGTGCTGTCGCTCGTCATCCCGATCAGCGAGCGCGCCAAGCCGCGGAAGATCCAGGTCACGCACTCCGACGTGCCCGAGTCGATCTCCGCCTGATCCGTCGAGCCGCACCGCGAGGCGGGAGTCTCGCGGTGCGGCTCGTCATTTTCCGAGCAATGAGCCGCCCGAGCGAGGGCTAGAGGCGCTGGGCGAGGCGGTGGTACGCCGCGTTCCACTGCAGCTCGCGCCGGAACGTGCGAGGCGTGGTGTCCTCGTCGATCACCAGCATCTCGACCTGGGTCATCTCGGCGAAGTCGTCCATGACGTCGACGCCGATCGCGGTGCTGAGCACTGTGTGGTGCGGGGCGCCGGCCATCAGCCACGACTCGGCCGACGTGGCCAACGACGGCCGCGGTTGCCACACCGCACACGCCACCGGCAGCGCCGGCAGTGCTTCGTCCGGCTCGACCAGATCGACGTCATTGACGGTCAACCGGAACCGGTCGCCGAGGTCCGACAGCCCGGCGATGAGTCCGCGCGCCGGGTCGGCGACGAAGCGCAGACGTACCGGATCCTCGCGGTTGCCCATCGACAGCGGATGCGCCTCGAGGCTCGGCTTGCTGCTCGTGAGGCTGGGGCAGACCTCGAGCATGTGGGCGCCGAGGATCTTCTCCTCCCCCGGCACCAGGTGGTACGTGTAGTCCTCCATGAACGAGGTGCCGCCGGGCAGATCCTGGGCCATCACCTTCATGGCGCGAAGCAGGGCGGATGTCTTCCAGTCGCCCTCGCCACCGAAGCCGTAGCCATCGGCCATCAGCCGCTGGACGGCCAGGCCGGGCAGCTGGCGGAGGCCCCCGAGGTCCTCGAAATTCGTGGTGAACGCATGGAATCCACCGTCGCTGAGAAACGTACGCAGCCCGAGCTCGATCCGCGCCCCCTCGCGGAGCGACTCGTGCCGCTCGCCGGAGGGCAGCAGCTCAGGCTCCACGGTGTAGGTGTCGGCGTATTCGGCCACCAATACGTCGATCTGCTCGTCGCGGACGCGTCCCACCACGTCGACGAGATCGTTGACGCCGTACGTGTTGACGGAGACACCGAACCGCAGCTGGGCCTCGACCTTGTCGCCCTCGGTCACCGCGACGTCACGCATGTTGTCGCCGAATCTGGCGAGCCGCAGCGACTTCAGGTCGTCGCGGCCGAGTGCCGCCCGTGCCCAGGAAGCGACCCGCTCGACCACCAGGGGTGAGTCGACGTGGCCGGCCACCGTCTTGCGCGGAACTCCGATGCGGGTCTGGATGAATCCGAACTCCCGATCCCCGTGCGCCGCCTGGTTGAGGTTCATGAAGTCCATGTCGATCGTCGACCACGGCAGCGCCATCCCCGCCTGCGTGTGCAGGTGGAGCAAGGGCTTCTGCAGTGCGTCGAGGCCGGCGATCCACATCTTCGCGGGCGAGAACGTATGCATCCAGGCGACGACGCCGATGCAGTTCGGATCACGGTTGGCGTTTAGCATCTGCCGGAGGATCGAGTCCGATTCCAGCAGGACCGGCTGCCACACGATCCGGACCGGCATTCCCGCATCCAGCCGTTCGGCCACGACCTTGGACTGTTGAGCCACCTGGTCCAGGGTCTCCGGTCCGTAGAGCGACTGGCTCCCGGTGAGGAACCAGATCTCCGGGCCGGCGGTGCCGTCATGCGTCGTCATGGTGTTCTTTCGTGTCGTGGTGGGAAAGCCTGCGTTCAGCGCTGGCCATAGACGTTCTGATAGCGATCGAAGAGGCGGTCGATCATGTCGGCCTCGAGCGGGATGGGGGTGCCGAGCTGCCGGGCGATGTGCACCGTCCGCGCGACGTCCTCACACATCACCGCCGCCTTGACTGCGGCCTTGGCCGTCGCGCCGACCGCGAACACGCCGTGGTTCTGCATCAGCACGGCCGACGAGCGGCTCGATGCGAGCGTGTCGACGATGCCCCGACCGATCGAGTCGTCACCGATCACCGCCAACGGGCCGACCGGGATCTCGCCGCCGAACTCGTCGGCCGCCATCGTCAGGACGCAGGGAATCGGTTCGCCACGGGCGGCCCACGCCGTCGCGTAGGTCGAGTGGGTGTGCACCACTCCGCCGATCTCGGGCCGCTGCCGATAGACGTACGCCTGGGCCTCGGTGTCGGACGAGGGAGCGTGGGCACCGTCGACGACCTTGCCGTTCAGGTCGCAGACCACCATCGACTCGGGTGTCAGGTCGTCGTAGTCGACGCCGCTGGGCTTGATCACCATCAGCTCGTGCCCGGGCACCCGCGCAGACACGTTGCCCGCGGTCCACACCACGAGCTGGTAGCGGGTCAGCTGCTCGTGCAGGGCACACACGTCATGCCTCAGCCGGTTGACGACGACCTGCACGTCCGCCGACACGTTCATGCTTCCGCCCGGGACGCCATGGCCGCGCGGCGGATCGCCCGCAGCCGCCGCATGACCTTCGTCGTACGTCCGAAGTGGTCGTGAAGCTCGAGGTATTCGGCGAACAACGCGTCGTACGCCTGGGCCCGCGACTCATCGGGTCGGTAGACCGCGTCGCGCACCTTGCCCATGGACTTGGCGGCGGTCGGTACGTCGGGATAGGCGCCGGCCGCGACGGCAGCGTGGATCGCGGAGCCGAGCGCCGGTCCTTGCTGCGAGTCGATGATCGCGATCGGCAAGCGGGTCACATCGGAATAGATCTGCATCAGCAACGCATTGCGGGCCAGCCCTCCCGCGACGACGAACTTCTCGACCGGGACACCGCTGGAGCGGAACGCCTCGATGATGACCCGGGTACCGAACGCCGTCGCCTCCAGCAGGGCGCGGTAAACGTCCTCGGGGCTCGTCGAGACCGTCTGTCCGACGATCACGCCCGAGAGCTCGTGATCGACCAGCACCGAACGGTTGCCCAGGTGCCAGTCCAGCGCCACGAGCCCGTGTTCGCCGACCTCCTGCTGGGCAGCCAGCCGGGCCAGGTGCTCATGCACGGACTCGTTCGCCGCAGCCGCCGCATCGACGTACGCGGGTGGCACCGACGTCGCCACGAACCAGCCGAAGATGTCGCCCACACCGCTCTGGCCGGCCTCATACCCCCACAGGCCGTCGACGATGCCGCCGTCGACGGCACCGCACATGCCGGGCACGTCGTGCAGCTGCTCGGCATTCATGACGTGGCACGTCGACGTACCCATGATCGCCACCATCTGGCCGGGCTCGACCGCCTGAGCGGCGGGCGGGGTCACGTGCGCGTCGACGTTGCCGACCGCGACGGCGATGCCTTCGGGCAATCCGGTCCACCCGGCGGCCTCGGCGCTGAGCGGCCCGGCGACCGAACCGAGTCGACCGATGGGGTGCTCGAGCTTGTCGGGCACGAAGTCGGCGAAGCCGGGAGCCAACGTTTCGAGGAAGTCCGCGTCCGGGTAGCGGTCGTCCTGGTACTGCCCCTTGTAGCCCGCGGTGCACGCATTGCGGACGTACGTGCCGCAGAGCTGCCAGACGATCCAGTCCGCCGCCTCGACCCAGTGCCGCATCCGGTCGTAGAGCTCGCGGTCCTCCTCGAACAGCTGAAGGCCCTTGGCGAACTCCCATTCAGAGGAGATCAGTCCGCCGTACCTGGCCAACCAGGTCTCGCCGCGTTCGGCCGCCAGGTGATTGATGCGATCGGCCTGGGGCTGGGCCGCGTGATGCTTCCAGAGCTTGACGTAGGCATGCGGTCGGCCCTCGAGCCCGGCGACCTCGGACAACGGCGTGCCGTCAGCGAGCGTGGGGATCATCGTGCAGGCCGTGAAGTCCGTGGCGATGCCGATCACCTGGTCGGCCTCGACACCGGCGTCGGCAACGGCCGCCGGCACGGCGATCCGTAGCACCTCGCGGTAGTCCTCGGGCACCTGGAGCGCCCAGTCCGGCGGCAGGACGCGACCGTCCGGCAACGCGGCCTCGAGCACGGCGTGCGGGTAGGAATGCACCGCCGATCCGAGCTCGGCGCCGTCGGAGACACGCACCACGACGGCGCGCCCGGAGAGCGTGCCGAAGTCGACGCCGACGACGACCGGATCCCGCGCGGTCATGGCGACTCAACCAGATTTGTGAGCGTGAACATGATCCATGAGCATAGGCCGAACCGGGGACCTGTCAACCCTTCAGCGGCGCAACCACGGCAGATTCGACCGCGCCGAACGATTTTGTCGCCGAGCTGTCCCAGCCCTTGACAATGGCCGTTCGGTAGTGAATGTTAGCGTTCATCCCAACGTGATTCAGGTCACTTGCGGACGAATATGAGGAGAGGAACCACCTCTCCCGTCTACGCGGAGGACATCATCATGGCTATGCGGCGCACATCGATAGGGCTGGCATCGGCCGCCCTCGCTGTCGGCATCTTGAGCGGGTGCACCAAGGGTGCGACCAGCGACTCGGACTCGTCCACTCCCAAGGCCCAGCAGTCGCTGGGCGCTGAAAAGAACGGGGTCCCGGCGGCCATCCTCGCCGCCGGCGGCACCAAGGAGCTCACGACCGCCAAGCCTGAAGGCGTGGCAGCCCAGTACGGACCGATCTGCAAGGGCTCGGACCTGGGCATCGGCAAGATCGACTTCAAGAAGGACACGATCGGCTGGGCCCAGTCGGAGAAGGAAGCCAACCCGTTCCGCATCGCCTCGACGAAGTCGCAGATCGCGGCCGCCAAGGACAAGGGCTGGAAGCTGCTGACCACCAACGCGCAGTCCAACGTGCAGCAGGAGAACAGCGACATCAAGGGCATGATCGACAAGGGCGCCAAGGCGATCATCTTCTCGCCGATCAACTCCACCGGTCTCGGCGACGCGATCTCCT
>JAWWPE010000426.1:0-4078 GCA_033850895.1 Nocardioidaceae bacterium
GTGACCATCACCGTGTCCGCCAACCCGACGCCGCCGTCTGACGGCACGGATGGTGGCGACGCCGACAGCGGGACCGACGGCGGCCCGTAGTCAGCTAGCTCGACGGCTTGGCATAGCGCAGGCTGACCGGTCCGGCGTACGCATTGATCTTGAGGTCGTCGACCGACTCGACCTTCAGGCCGAGGTGATACCTCTTGGAGTAGTTGGCGAAGGAGATGGTCTCGGGGGACGTCTCCACCGAGGCATTCATGTCGATCGCGTCGCCGACCGCCCTGATGACGTAGGGCGGCGAATAGGGCACGCCGTCGAGCACCACCACGTTGCCGACGCACTTGATGCCGGAGGTGGACAGCAGTCGCTGACCCTGCAGCGAGATCGCCTCGGCCCCGCCGGCCCACAGCGCGTTGACGTAGGCCTGGATGTCCTGCTGGTGCACGACGAGCCAGTTGGGATCGACGTCGGGGTCGTCGGCCGAGCGCGGCGCGTCGTCGAGGGTGATGCGGATGCCCGGCCCTTCCAGAGCGGTGAGTCCGGTCGGTTCCTGGAGATCCTTGACCTTCGCGAGGTACGTCTTGAGGGCTGTGCCTCTCACACTCGATGACAGGGCGTCGATGTCCTCGCGCAGATTGCGCGCCGACGTCCGTTGCTGGGCGATGCGCTGTGAACGCTCCTGCAGGAGCGACGCTATGTCGCCACCAGCGGGTCGATAATCGGAACCATCGGCGTTCACCGATGCCGCGACGAACAGGAAGCCGGTCACCACGAAGACGCCGAGCACGGCCAAGGGCCATCGCTGGCGCTCGTGCCTACCGGGTTTCGCCATGCCGAACTCCCTCTCTGCATCGTCGGCAACTAGGCTAACCCCGAGCACCCACCGATGCGGACCCCGCTACATCGCAGGTCCGCAGCAACCTCCGGAGAACGTCGTGGCAAAAGACAAAGGCCCCAAGGCACCACAGCCGCAGCGCATCGGCAACCGCTGGGCCGGGCCGGCAATGGTCACCTCAGGCGTCATCGGCCTGATCTGGATCGTCGTGTTCTACACCCTGAGCAACGGCGACCACCAAATCCCGGTCTACTCCGACCTCGGCCAGTGGAACCTGGTCATCGGCATGGGCTTCATCGTGGCGGCGTTCGGCTTCGCCATGAAGTGGGAGTGAATTACACCGCTGTAGTTATCCACACCTGTGTGCACAGCTGTTGATAATCACACAGGTGTAACTCGGTAGCCCGCAGGACAGCTAGGACAACTGAGCCGTGCGCGCAGCGACCGCGACCACGATGCCCACCCACATCGCCGCGAACACCACCACCTGGACGAGCTGCCGGCGCTCTCGAGGGGCGTACGCGATGGCGGCACCGATGACGCATCCGGAGATGAAGCCGCCGAGGTGACCCTGCCAGCTGATGTTGCCCTGGGTGCTGATGAACGCGTTGATCGCCAGAAGCGCCAGGAGCGTACGAACATCCTGTTTCGCGCGCAGCAGCAGAATCAACGCCATACCGAACAAGCCGAAGATCGCGCCGGACGCGCCGGCCGTCGCGGAGTTCGGGCTCGACAGCCAGAAGACAAAGACCGATGAGGCCACAGCCATCGTCACGTAGGCGGCGATGAAGCGGACCGGGCCCAGGGCACGCTCGACGAACGGCCCGAACAGGTACAGCGCATACATGTTGAATGCGATGTGCAGGATGCTGAGGTGCAGAAATGCTGCCGTCAGCAGTCGCCAGCAACCGCCATCGGCCACACCGGTCAGCACCTCGCCGGAGGTCGTGCCGGCGCTGCCCGACAGCATCGCGCCCTGGTGGAAGACCCACCCGGTCGTGGTGCCGGTCGCGACCTGCAGCACGAAGACCGCGACGTTAATGCCGATCAGGGTCAACGACACGACACCCGGGCGACTGCTGACCGCCGCACCGGAGATCGTGCGGGCCGTGCGTACGCTCTTCGCACCTTCGGCCAAGCACGTCGGGCACTGGAACCCGACTGACGCGTCGTTCATGCACTCCGGACAGATCAGCCGCTCACACCGCTGACACGAGATGTACGCCTCGCGGTCAGGATGTCGGTAGCAGCGATAGTCCGAAGCCGGGAGGTTCATCCCTCGACGCGCTTGATCTCGACCTTCTCGACGACGACGGGCTCGATCGGACGGTCGAAGCCATCGGTGGGTACGACGCCGATCGCGTCCACGACCGCCTTGCTGGCGTCGTCGACGACCTCACCGAAGATGGTGTGCTTGCGGTTGAGCCAGTCGGTCGGGATCGTGGTGATGAAGAACTGCGAGCCGTTGGTGCCGGGCCCGGCGTTCGCCATCGCCAGCAGGTAGGGCTTGCTGAACTGCAGGTCGGGGTGGAACTCATCCTCGAACTCATAGCCCGGGCCACCGGTGCCGGTGCCGAGCGGGTCGCCGCCCTGCAGCATGAAGTTGGGGATGATGCGGTGGAACGTCAGCCCGTCATAGAACGGGGTCGTGGAGATCTGCCCGGTCTTGGGGTCGATCCATTCCTTCGTGCCCTCGGCGAGGCCGACGAAGTTGTCCACGGTCTTGGGTGCGTGGGTGGGGAAGAGCTCGACGACGATATCGCCGTGGTTGGTCTTGAATGTTGCGATCAGCTGTGAAGCCACAGGGGGTTTCCTCTCGGGTTGCTCGCCCCATCTTTTCACGTCGGCCCAAGCGGCGAGACGGCGCCGGGCGGCCGTGGTTCCCGGAGATTTGCTCGCTATCGTTGCGGGATGTCGAACTCCGAGAGCAGACACCCTTTCCGCAAGCTGGTCCTGATCGCCGTGGTGATCGCCGCGGTGGTCGCCGTACGCAATGCCGTCGCCGACAAGGGCGGGTCGTACGACCCGAACGCCCACTGATGCCGGTCACCGTCTCGCAGACCGACGCTGGTGTGGCGGTGCTGACGTTCAGCGCCCCGCCGGTCAACCTCTACTCGCTGGAGCTGCACGCCGACTTCGACCGCGCGCTCGGCGAGGTCGAGGGCCTGTCCCCTCGGGCGCTGTTGATCCGCGCCGAGGGCAAGATCGTCTCCGGTGGTGTCGACGTCTCGCAGTTCCACGAGCAGAAGACGAAGGCCGACACCAAAATCCTGTACGACCGGATGCTGGAGCTGCCCGACCGGATCGCGGCGCTGCCGTTCCCGACGTTCTTCGCCGCACACGCGCTGACCCTGACCTGGGCGTTCGAGGTCGCGGTGGCCTGCGACATCATCCTGGCGTCGGAGAAGGCGAAGTTCGGCCTGGTCGAGAGGGTCATCGGACTAACCCCGACAATGGGCGGCACCCAACGGCTGGCCGCTCGCGCGGGAGTCGGACGCGCCAAGGAGTTCGTGTTCACCGGTGCGCTCTACGACGCCGAGACCCTGGAACGGTGGAACGTCGTCAACCGCGTGCTGCCCGCCGACGACTTCGACGACGCCGTGCTGGAGTTCGTGACGTCGATCGCGATCGGTCCGACCAAGGCGTTCGGCGCCGCCAAGGACATCCTGCGGCATTTCGAGGCCGGCGGGGTGCCCGAGGCCAACGCTCATACGACCGCGATCGCCTCCGAGCTGTTCGACACCGACGACCTGCAGAGCGGTATGGAGTCGTTCCTGCGGGACGGACCCGGCAACGCCACGTTCAGCGGCCGCTAGCGACCGTTTCCGGAAACTTCGCGCGGACGAGCCTGGTCGCGCGGCGCTCGGCCCAGAACGTGGCGAATGGGACGAGCCCGACCAACAGGGTCGTGATCGTGAACGGGATCGACCACCGGGTGTTGCGCGCCAGGACAGCGACGAGCACGAGGTAGACCATGTAGAGCCACCCGTGGGCCAAGCCGACCACGGACGTCACGTCTGAGCCGAACTTCTGGATGTCGGTGCCATCGGTGGTGAGGTATTTCAGTGCCACCGCGACGTACAGGATGATGATCAAGGTGCCGACGATCCACGCCAGCACGCGGTAGGCCTTCAGGGTGTTCTTCACGGCGTCAGGCTACCTTCGGCCGAGAAGCGGCCACGGTCTCGGTGCACATGCGCCACCACATGAAGAGCGCGAAGGCGCCGAAGACCCACCACTGCAGGGCGTACG
>JAWWPE010000053.1:0-7535 GCA_033850895.1 Nocardioidaceae bacterium
TGGCCGGCCGTTCGATCAAGAAGATGATGCGCCACCCCGAGCAGTTCTTCGACGTCACGTTGCAGCCGGCGCTGTTCCTGCTGATCTTCGTGTACGTCCTGGGCGGTGCGATCTCCGGCTCGACGCACGACTACCTGCAGTTCGTGCTGCCCGGCATCATGATCCAGACGGTCCTGCTCAGCACCGTCAGCATCGGCGTCAACCTCTGCACCGACATCAAGGAAGGCGTCTTCGACCGGTTCCGGGCACTCCCGATCCACCGATCGGCTCCCCTCGTCGGAGCAACGATCGCCGAGCTGCTCCGCTATGCCATCACCATCACGGTGAGCCTGGCCTTCGGCTTCATCATCGGCTACCGCCCGACGACGTCCTTGCTCTCGGTCGTCGCCGCCGCGCTGCTGGTGCTGGTGTTCGCCTGGTGCATGTGCTGGATCGCGATCTGGCTGGGCATGATGGTCCGCGAGGCCGGCTCGGTCCAGGGGTTCGGCTTCCTCGCCTTGTTCCCGCTGACGTTCGGCTCGAGCATGTTCGCCGCGACCGACACCATGCCCGGCTGGCTGCAGGCCTGGGTGAAGGTCAACCCGGTCACGCACCTGACGGATGCCGTACGCGGGTTGCTCACCGGCGGACCGGTCGCCCACGACGCATTCATCGCCCTCGGCACGGCCGGACTGTTGCTGGCGGTGTTCGCGCCACTCGCGGTGCGCGCCTACCGCAAGAAGGCCTAACCCGTAGGCAGCGTCAACGCGATGGCCTCGTCCCGTTCAAGGGCGAGGCCATCGGCGTACGCCTCTTCGTACGCCTCGGGGCCCATCTGTTCACGCAGTGACGCGCCCAGCTCACGGGCTTCGCGGTTCATCGCGTCGACGACTCCACGAATGGAGTCGGCGGCCCCCAGGCGCCTGGCGGCCAGCACGAGGTCACCTTCGGCGCCGGCCAGGCACGCCGAGGCGACGGCGACCTGGGCGACGATGGGCATGTCGTCGCTCGCTCGTCCGTGTACGGCAGACTCCCGGAGGGTCGACTCGGCCTCCTCGACGTCTCCCGCCTCCACCAGCGACTGCACCAACGAGGCCAGGACCGCGGCCTTCATCTGCCGACTGCCGATCATCGTGTTGTCGAACATCGCCCACTCGGCGATCAGCGTCTTCAACGCGTCAACCGACTCCCTCGGGCGTCCGGCAATCCGCTCGAAGCCGGCCATGGAAAGTCGCGCCAGGGAGACCGATCGATGCATGCCGGACGAGACCGCCGAGTCCAGCTGCTCCTCGAGGACGCGTCTAAGCTGTGGCAGATCGTCGTCGGTCGCGGTGGCGAGTTGAATACTGACCGCCTTCGTACGGAGGAACTCGAGATCCTCGGAGGCGCCGAGCTCCTCGAGCAGCGGCAGCGTCTGCGCGAGGGTGGCCAGCGCCGCATCGGCATTGCCTGCGTATGCCTCCAGGGTCGCGCGCTGGCCCATCGCGGTCGCGAGCCCCCAACGGTCACCGACTTCCCGAAACCCTTCGATGGCCTCGTCGAGCTGGTCGGTGGCGCCGCCGAGGGTGCCGGCGTTGTCCATGAGCACGACTCGCATCAGCACGATCGCCGCCTTCGTCCACGGATCCGTCGGCGGTGTGAGCGTCCGGTCGCCGAGCTTGCCGAAGAAGTCGATCGTGGCCAGTGCCATGTCGACGTACGGTCCGCTGGCCTCGCCGGTGTCGTAGAGCGCGAGGATCTCGTCGACGTAGTCCGAGATGATCTGCCGGTTCTCTGCGGCCATGGCGGCCACGATCTGCAGGACGAGCACCCCGATCTCACTGGTCGGGTCGGACTGCCCAGGGATCGCCCCGACGGCTGCGGCCCAGGCGAGCACCTCGGCATCCTGGTTGCGGGTCGCCCAATACCACCCGTGGGTTGCCAGCATCCGGGCCGCACGGTCACGATCCTGCTGGTCGATCGCGAATCGCAGCGCCGCGCTGATGTTGCCGCGTTCGAGGTCGAACGCGGCAAACGCCTCGAGCTGGCGAGGACCGCGGAGATACGGCTCGTGCTCCTGTGCGTACGACAGGAAGTAGTCAACGTGCGCCGTGCGTACCTTCTGCACGATGCCCCGGTCGATCAGTCGCTCCGTGCCGTACTCGCGCAGTGTCTCGAGCATGCGGAATCGTGGTGTCGCCGACCGGATCGCGACCAGCAACGACTTGTCGGCGAGAGACTCGAGCAGCTCGGCCGTACGCTCGGAGCTGTCGAACACGGCCGCTGCGCTCGCCGCCGTGACGCCACCGGGGAAGACCGCGATGCGCTCCGCCAGGTCTCGCTCGTCGTCGTCCAACAGGTCCCAGCTCCACTCGACCACCGCCCGCAGGGTGCGGTGCCGAGGCAGCGCCGTACGGCTGCCTCCGGTGAGCAGCCGAAAGCGGTCGGACAGCCGGGCGGCGACGTGGTCGACCGCCAACGACCGCAGCCGGGCCGCCGCCAGCTCGATCGCCAACGGTTGCCCATCGAGCCGGGCGCAGATCTCGAGGACGCTCGGCAGCGTGGCGTCGTCGAGGACGAAGGCCGGGTCAGCCGCCTGCGCCCGTTGCACGAACAGCTGCACGGCACTGTAGGTGAGCGCCTCGTGGCACGTCGCGGTCGACGGCGGCTGGGTGAGCGGATCGACCGGATAGACGTACTCGCCGAGGATGCGCAATGGTTCGCGGCTCGTGGTCAGCACGACGAGGTGCGGGGCGTGGGTCAAGATGTCCTCCGCGACGGCCGCGACGTCGTCGATCAGGTGCTCGCAGTTGTCGAGGATCAGCAGCATTCGCAGGTCGGCGAGCGCATCCAGCAGGCGGGTGCGTTCGTCGGTGTTGCCGCCGGAGTTGCGGCGATCGATGACCGAGATCTCCAGCAGACCCAGCGAGGACAGGATCGTCGAGACGATCTCGTCGCCATTGGTCACCGGGGCCAGCTCGACCACGCAGACGTCGTCGAACGCGTCCGAACGCGCCCTGGCCGTCTCGATCGACAGCCGGGTCTTGCCGGCGCCTCCCGGACCGAGGATCGTCACCAACCGGTGCGCGCCGATGGCGTTGGTGAGATCGGCGATGGCCTTCTCGCGCCCGACGAATGTGGTGACCCCGACCGGGAGCACCGACGTCGTACGTGGGACGCCGAACTGCTCGCCCCGGAGCAGCGCGAGGTGGAGCTCCTGCAGCTCCGGCGACGGGTCGGCGCCCAGCTCGTCGGCGAGCATCTCCCGCAGGCCGTCGTACGCCGTCAGCGCCTCATTGGTCCGCCCGTGGGCCGCCAGGGCGGTGAGGTAGAGCCGCCAGAAACCATCACGATAGGGATACGCGCCGGTGAGGTCGGCGAGCTCGGCCACGACCGCCATGTCGGCGGGATCGCCGGCTCTCGTCTCGAGGCTCGCTTCGTACTCGGACAGCCGCAGCTCCTCCAGCCTCGCCGCCGACGTGACGGCGAACGGGAAGGCCAGGACATCGGCCAACGCGTCGCCCCGCCACAGCGCCAGGGCTTCGGCTGACCGGCCGGTGCCACAGAGGCGTTCGAACTCCGCAGCGTCCACGTGGTCGCAGTGCAAGACATAGCCCGCGGGGGTTGACTCGAGGGCGCCGTCAGGCAGCTTTCGTCGGGTGCGCGACACCACGGACTGGAGCGCGTTGACGGCATCGGCGGGAACGTCGAGGCCCCAGAGATCGTCGATCAGCGTCGCGGAGCCGACCGGACGCCCGGCATCGAGCGCCAGCCTCGCCACGAGGGCGCGACTGCGCGGCCCGCCGAGATCGACCTCCCGATCGTCGACGCGCACCACCAACGGTCCGAGGACGTCAACCTGCACGGAGTTCATTCTGCCGTAGACGGTCGCCGGGCCCGACCGATCAGGCGGCACGGTGTGCGTATGCGCCTGGAGTCGTGCCGAGCATCCTGCGGAAATGACGCGTCAGGTGGGCCTGGTCGTAGAAGCCGACCGCGACGGCCACCTCGGCAGCGGGCATCCCGTCCAGCAACAATGTCCGTGCACGATCGATTCGCCGGCCCGTCACGTATCGATGCGGGGGCAGCCCGTACGCGCGACTGAACGCACGGATCAGCTGGGTCGAATGGGCGTCGAAGTCGGCTGCGAGGGCCTCCAAGGTCGTGGGTTCGAGCTCATCGAGCCGCTCGCGAACCCGGCGAGCCAGCCCCGCGTGTGGAGCGACCGGTGCATCCGCTCGGCCGAGGCGCCCGACCAGCGCCTCGCAGATCAGCGCGAGTCGTGACTCGGCCTCGAGCTCTTCGCCGGGCTCCCCGAGTGGGCGATGCAGGCGTCTCACGTCCGCACGCAGCGCATCATCATCGATGGTCGGCCGCCTCACGGTGGCCCCGACGACCTGGTCGGGCAACCACCGCCCATCGAGATAGACGACTCGCTTGTCGAACCCGCCCGGGTGGATCGCCCTGCCGTCGTGCGCAACACCGGGGGGCAGCAAGGTCAGCGAGCGCGGAGGTGCTTGGTGCGGCCGGCGGTCGAGGTCGTAAGCGACGCCGCCGGAGTCGACCAGCAGCAGTGTCCAGTGCTCGTGGGTATGAGCGGGATAGGCGTGCTCGGTGAAGTGGGCGTGGAGCACCTCCCCGACCCCGGGGACCTGCGGCCGCCAGGCGCGTACGTGCTCCTCGGAGCTCATGACAGGAATGTACAAGACCGACTCGGCCCGATCGGCCGATGCTGGTGCCATGGACGAATCCCTGGAACCGATCCGCTTCGACACCAAGATCGCCGTGCTCCTGCACCATGACCTCGCCAGCTGGCAGGCGCTCAACGTCACAGCGTTCCTGATGAGCGGGATCGCGGCAGCCGACGCCGAGCTCATCGGCGAGGCGTACGAGGACGCCGATGGCACCGGCTATCTGCCGATGATTCGACAACCGGTCGTCGTGTTCGCCGGCGACTCGGAGATGCTGACCGCGGCTCACGCCCGCTCGGTGACCCGCGGACTGGCGCTCTCGATCTACACCCGCGACATGTTCGCGACCGGCAACGATCGCGACAACCGGGCCGCCGTGCGCGCGGTGGCGTTCGACGACCTCGACCTCGTCGGCATCGCCGTGCACGGTCCGAAGAACGGCGTCGACAAGGCGTTCAAGGGCGCCACCCTGCACCCCTGAGCAGTCGGGTCAGATCAGCCGGCGGTCATTGGCCCAACGAGTGAGCTCGTGCCGGCTGGAGAGCTGAAGCTTGCGCAGCACGCTCGAGACGTGGGTCTCGACCGTCTTGACCGAGATGAACAGCTCCTTGGCGACCTCTTTGTACGCGTAGCCGCGGGCGATCAGCCGCATGACTTCGCGCTCGCGCTCGGTCAGCCGGTCGAAGTCCTCGTCGATCTGCGCGACCTCGATCGTGCCGGCGAAGGCATCGAGCACGAAACCGGCGAGCCGCGGGGAGAACACGGCGTCCCCGGCCGCCACGCGGTCGATCGCGTCGAGCAGCTCGGGACCGGAGATGTTCTTGGTGACGTAGCCCCTGGCACCGGCTCGGATGATGCCGATGACGTCCTCGGCGGCATCGCTGACCGAAAGGGCCAGGAACTTCATGTCGGGATGGCGGATGTGCAGCCGGCGAATGACCTCGAGCCCACCACCGCCCGGCATGTGCACGTCGAGGAGCACCACGTCCGGCTTGGTCTCGGCGAGCACGGTGACCGCACTCTCGACGTCTTCGGCTTCGGCGACGATGTCCACGGGCCCGTCGATCTCGGCTCGTACGCCGCGACGGAACATCGCGTGGTCGTCGACGATCGCGACGCGCAGGGCGGGTGTCGTCATGACGGCTCCTCGGTGGTGACGAGATCAGGGGTGTGCACGGGCATGGTCATCGCGATCTCGGTGCCCTCGCCGGGACTGCTGCGGATGGTCACGGTGCCACCGTGGCGCTCGACCCGTCCGACGATCGAGCCTCGCACACCCATGCGGTCCTCGGCCATCGACTCCGGATCGAAGCCGACTCCACGGTCGCGGACGAACACCTCGACGGTGTGCCCGTCGGCCTCGGCGTAGACGTCGATGCGGTCGACGCGGGCATGCTTCGCCGCGTTGACCATCGCCTCACGTGCCGCCTTGGCAACGGCGGCCACATCGGAGTCGAGCGCCGCATCGCCGACCGCGATGACCTCGACCGGCACGTGATGGGCGTCCTCGACATCGGCGGCGGATGCGCGCAGGGCGGCGACCAGCGAGTCATTGGGTTGCTCGTCGTTGCCGTACAGCCAGGCCCGCAGCTCGCGCTCCTGCCGACGTGCCAGGGTGGCAACCGTCGCCTGGTCGCCGGCATTCTTCTGCAGCAGGGCCAGGGTCTGCAACACCGAGTCGTGCAGGTGGGCTGCGACGTCGGCGCGTTCCTCAGAACGTACGCGCGCCCGTCGCTCGTCGGTCAGGTCGCCGAGCAGCTTGGTGATCCACGGGCCGAGGATCAGGGCCAGTCCGACCAGCGCGACGCCGAGCGCGAGCGAAAGGTCGACCACCGCGCCCCAACCACGTTCCTGGGTGATGAAGTACAGGCCGGCCAGCGCGATCAGCACCCCACCGGCGGCAACGCGAGCGGCGAAGCCAAAGCCGCTGGTCTGTCGCATCCAACGCTTCCAGGCGACATCATCCAGCTGACGCCAGATGACGGCCAGTCCGACCACGGCGACGAGCGCCGGTCCGAGCAGACTGCCGTTTATGCCGCGACCGGTCGACTGGATGAAGACCAGGACGCCGACGCCGACCATCCCGATCGCCAAGGTCTGGATGATCTCGACCGGGCGGGGCCGGTCGGGGCTGGTGCGCAGACCCTGGCGGGTCGCCGCCTCGAGCCCGGGTGACATCTCCGGCTGATGCAACGGCAGGAAGCGCCACATCAGCAGATAGGCCAGGACGCCGATGCCGTTGAGCCAGGTGCCGACGATGAACGCGACACGTACCCAGACCACGTTCACCCCGAAGTGATCGGCGAGACCCGTCGCGACGCCGCCGACGAGTCGCCGGTCGGCGGGTCGGTAAGCACGGCGATAGGCGTGCGCGCTGGGTTTGGTCACCCTGCGATCATCGCGCGTTCGTGCACACAGGCGCTACCGGGGACGACCCTTGCCGACCCTGACCGGCGATTGCAGGGATTCAGGGACGTACCCGATGGTCCGGCGCAGCCCGATCGACCACGATGGAGGTATGAACGAGACCCAGGAAACCCCGAGGCCGCCCGATCCGGGCAATGACTTCGACCCGCAGCGGCTGCGCACGATCATGGACACCAAGCGGTCCAGCGACGACCGGCTGCTCGCCGGCGTGTGCGCCGGAACGGCGAGGTACCTCAACATCGACCCGGTCATCGTGCGCATCGTCATTGCGGTGCTCACCTTCGTCGGCGGCGCGGGCGTCATCCTGTACGCCGCGGCCTGGCTCCTTCTGCCGTCCGATGACGCCGACAGGAGCCTCGTCGCCCGCTGGTTCAAGCTCGACAAGAACGAAGAGCAGGTCCGCACGATCGGACTCGTCGGCGCCGGCGCAGTGGCGGTCATCTCCGCGATCAGCTCGCA
>JAWWPE010000066.1:0-7563 GCA_033850895.1 Nocardioidaceae bacterium
GCCGAGGTCGGCGACACCGCTGACGACGACCAGATCTATCGGCTGATGTACGACGGCTCGGTCGCCGACGTGCAGGGTTTCGGCGTGATGGGCGGCGAGAGCGAGCAGGTCGAGGCGCACCTCGGGCAGCACTACAAGCCCAACCTCAAGCTCGACAAGGCCATCAGCATCGCCGTGACCGCGCTTGGCCAGGACGTCGAACCGGCCCGCACCGTCGAGGCCTCCGCCCTCGAAGTCGCTGTGCTCACCCGCACCCGGTCCCAACCCCGCAAGTTCCGTCGACTCAGCGACGCCGATGTCTCGGCCGCGCTCGGTTCCTGAGCGACTACAAGACAGTGACGTTTGCGCGCCGTCCCGCCAGGTCGTACGCGCCCGACTAGGCTTGACACATGGACCGGCGGATCTTCGGTATCGAGAACGAGTACGGCGTCACGTGCTCGTTCAAGGGCCAGCGCCGACTGTCGCCCGATGAAGTCGCCCGCTACTTGTTTCGGCGCGTGGTCTCGTGGGGCCGGAGCAGCAACGTGTTCCTGCGCAACGGGGCGCGGCTCTATCTCGACGTCGGCAGCCACCCGGAGTACGCCACACCCGAGTGCGACGACCTGACCGACCTGGTGACGCACGACCGTGCGGGGGAGCGGATCCTCGAGGGCCTGATGATCGACGCCCAGCAACGGCTCGCCGATGACGGCGTCGAGGGCGACATCTACCTGTTCAAGAACAACACCGATTCGGCCGGCAACTCCTACGGCTG
The DNA here is from genome assembly GCA_033850895.1 of Nocardioidaceae bacterium. Taxonomy (GTDB): domain Bacteria; phylum Actinomycetota; class Actinomycetes; order Propionibacteriales; family Nocardioidaceae; genus Aeromicrobium. Next base: position 755 of record JAWWPE010000066.1, read on the forward strand.
TCACGAGAACTATCTCGTCGGCCGGGCGGGGGAGTTCACCCGACTGGCTGACGTGCTCATACCGTTCCTGGTGTCCCGCCAGATCATCTGCGGTGCCGGCAAGATCCAGCAGACTCCGCGCGGCACGATCTTCTCGGTCAGCCAACGCGCTGAGCACATCTGGGAGGGCGTCTCGAGCGCCACGACCCGCTCGCGACCGATCATCAACACCCGCGACGAGCCGCACGCCGATGCCGAACGCTTTCGCCGGTTGCACGTCATCGTCGGTGACTCCAACATGAGTGAGACGACCACCCTGCTCAAGGTCGCGACCACCGATCTCGTCCTCCGGATGATCGAGGGCGGCGTCTCGATGCGCGACATGACGCTCGACAACCCGATCCGCGCGATCCGCGAGATCGCCCACGACATGACCGGCCGCAAGAAGGTCCAGCTCGCCAATGGCCGGGAGCTCTCGGCGCTGGAGATCCAGGCGGAATACTTCGGCAAGGCGGCAGAATTCGTCGACCGCCACGGACTGCACACCCCCACGATCACCCGGGTCCTCGACCTCTGGGAGCGCACGCTCAAGGCCGTCGAGTCCGAGGACCTCTCGCTTGTCGAGCGGGAGATCGACTGGGTGATCAAGTACAAGCTGCTCGACCGCTATCGCAATGTGCACGGTATGAGCTGGGGCGATCCGCGCATCGCGCAGCTCGACCTCGCCTATCACGACATCCGCCGCGACCGCGGCATCTTCTATCTGCTCGAGAAGAAGGGCGCGGTGGCCAGGGTGACCAATGACCTCGACGTCTTCGAGGCCAAGTCCGTACCACCGCAAACGACCCGAGCCCGGCTGCGGGGAGACTTCATCAAACGCGCGCAAGAACGCCGCCGCGACTTCACCGTGGACTGGGTGCATCTGAAGCTCAACGACCAGGCCCAGCGCACGGTGTTGTGCAAGGATCCGTTCCGTTCGCACGACGAACGGGTGCAGCGCCTCATCGACGGTATGTGACCGCCGCCACCTTGGCGACTGTCGTTAGTATGACCACGGCCTGTTCTCACCACTGAAGGTTGTGTCGTGCGTCGTACTCTCCTGGCAACTCTTGCTGCCACCAGCCTCGTCCTCGCCGGATGCGGCGGAAGCGACTCCTCGGGCGGAACCAGCAATCTCGACAAGGTGACCGTGACCGGGTCCGACAAGCCCAAGGTCAAGGTCGCGAAGGGCTTCAAGGCCACCAAGACCACGAGCCGCGTCATCACGAAGGGCGACGGCGACAAGGTCGTCGCCGGTGACTCGATCAAGATCAAGTACGTGGCCGTCAACGGCCGCACCGGCAAGGCCTTCGACAACTCGTTCACGAGCAACAAGCCGATGACGATCACGTTGCTGCCGACGTCGATCCTCAAGGGTTTCATCAAGGGACTCACCGATCAGACCGTCGGGAGCCGGGTGCTGGTCTCGATCGCCCCCAAGGACGGCTTCGGAAAGCCCCAGACCTCGCTCAACCTGAAGAAGAGCGACACGATGGTCTTCCTGTTCGACATCGTCGCGAAGGTGCCGCCCACGGCCGCCGGCAAGGCGCACAGCCTGCCCAATGACCTGCCCAAGCTGGTGCTTGACTCCAAGCACCAGCCCAGCAAGTTCGCCAAGACCAGCAAGACGAGCCCGAAGCAGACCAAGGAGAGCGCCCACGTCGTGATCCAGGGCAAAGGCCCCAAGGTCGAGCTCGGGCAGACACTGAGTGTCCAGTACGTCGGGCAGATCTACCCGGCCGGCAAGGTCTTCGACTCGTCCTGGGCGCGCGGCGCACCGACACCGTTCCAGCTCACCGAGGGCCAGCTGATCAAGTGCTGGACCGATGAGCTCAAGGGGCAGCGGGTCGGCAGTCGGGTCGTCCTCGTCTGCCCCGCCGACGTCGCGTACAAGAAGGCAGGCAGCCCGCCGGACATCAAGGGCGGCGACACGCTGATCTTCTCAATCGACTTGCTCGACGCTTTCTGACATCCTCCGGACATGGCCGAGCGCAAGACCGAGAGGTTGATGAACCTCATCTTCGCGCTGCTGGTGAGCAAGCAGTTCCTCACCAAGGAGCAGATCCGCGAGGCTATCGCCGATTATCGCGAGTCGACGACGCCGCAAGCATTTGACCGGATGTTCGAGCGGGACAAGGAAGAGCTGCGCGAGCTCGGCATCAGTGTCGAGATGGGGCAGAACGACAAGTACTTCTCCGACGAGCCCGGCTACCGTATCCGTCGAGACGAAGCCGAACTGCCCGATCTCGCGCTGACCCGCGAGGAAGCTGCTGTCATCGGTCTGGCGACCCAGGTCTGGGAGCACGCCGGTCTCGCCAACGACTCGACGACCGCACTGGTGAAGCTGAAGGCCATCGGCGTCGACGTGGACACCAGCGTGCTGCGGATGGCTGAACCCAAGCTCTCGGCCGACGAGCCGTCATTCGATGCCATGTGGGAAGCGGTCACGCGCCGCATACCGGTCTGCTTCGTCTATCAGCGTCCCGGCGCCGAGGCCATGGAACGACACCTCCAGCCGTGGGGGATCATTTCGTGGCACGACCGCTGGTACGTCGGCGGCTTCGATCTCGACCGCGGGGCGCCCCGCATCTTCCGGTTGTCACGGGTCATCGGCGAGGTCGAGAACGCTGGCGAGCCGGGATCGTATGAGATCCCCGAGGACACCGACATGAAGGACATCGCGCGTGACCTGTTCCCGCCGCCACCGTCCGAAGCGGCAGTCCTGCACATCAGGGAGGGCCGTGGGCAGTCGCTGCGCCGTCTCGCCGAACGCGTGACGCCCTTGGGCGATGGCGTCGACGAGGTGCAGATCCGCTACTCGTCGGACTGGGAGCTCGCCTCGGAGGTCGCGTCCTACGGCCCTGACGTCATCGTGGTCTCCCCGGACAACGTGCGCGACGAGGTCATCAAACGCCTCCAAGCCGCCGTCAACGGCACGCTGGCGGGGCTCTCATGAGCCGCTCGCGACAGCAGGTGATTCGTATGCTCGCGCTGGTGCCGTACCTCCAGGCGCATGGCGGCGTGCCGGTCAACGACGTGGCCGCCGAGTTCGGCGTCACCCCCAAGCAGATCCGGGACGATCTCCGGTTGCTGATGTACACCGGCACGGGGGAGTACGCCGGTGAGCTGATCGACTTCGACCTCACTGCCCTGGAGGACGACGGGGTGGTGCACATCCGGGACGCCGAGTTCATGACTCGCCCCCTGCGCATCAGCGCCAGTGAAGGCGCCGCCCTGATCGTCGCCCTGCGCACGCTCCGTGCGTCGGCGAGCGGTTCGGAGCTCACCGTCATCGACAGCGCATTGGCGAAGCTCGAGAGCGCGGTGGGTGACTCCGTCACGGCCCCGGTGGATGTGCTCCTCGACGAGGTCGACCCGACGATCCACTCCACCGTCGTACACGCGCTCGCACAAGGAAAACGTCTCGAGCTCACCTATGCCACTGCGTCACGGGACGAGCAGACCGATCGGCAGGTCGACCCCCGCCGACTGTTCACCGAGCAGGGCAAGCTCTATCTCGAGGCGTGGTGTCTCAAGGCCGAGGACCTACGGTTCTTCCGTCTCGATCGCATCGTGGCTGCCGAGTTGACCTCATTCGATGCCGAGGACCACGACGTCGAGCCCCGTGACCTGTCAGACGGCTTTTTCACGGTGGGGGAGGCGACGCCATACGCTCTCGTCGATCTGCATCCGAGGGCTCACTGGCTGACCGAGTACTACCAGGTCGACCTGCTCGAGCAGCGCGATGACGGTGTCTGGCGGGCTCGGCTCTACGGGGCCGACTGGGCGTGGCTGCGCCGGCTGGTGCTGCGCAATGCCGGGTCCGTCACGGTGATCGAACCCGCCGAACTCGCCGCAGACGTGTCCGGTCAAGCTGCTCTTGCGCTCCGCGCGTACGATGTCCAGTAGTTCTTCTCTCAAGGAGTAGTCATGTTCCGTCAGATCGGCCCCACTGAGATCCTCGTCGTTCTCGGCGTCGTACTGCTGCTCTTCGGAGGCAAGAAGCTCCCCGAGCTCGCTCGCGGGTCGGGCAAGGCCCTGCGCATCTTCAAGAGCGAGGTCAAGGCCCTGCACGATGATGACGACGATGACCCCCAGGTGAAGCCTGCGTCGCTCGAGACGGTCAGGACTACGGAGCCGGACAAGAAGCCCGAACAGGGCTGACGCTTGGCGCTTCGCCGCGGCACGCCTCCACCTGTTGGCGGCGCGATGCCGCTCGTCGAACATCTGCGTGAGCTGCGTCGACGACTCGTCATTGCCACTTTGGCGATCCTGATCGGCACGATCGTCGGCTGGTACATCTATCCGCAGGCGTTCGACTTCCTGAAACAGCCGTACGTCGACGGCATCCAGCCGCTGCTCGAGCGCAAGGGCTTCAAGGCTCAGCTGGTGCTCAACGGCGGAGTCGGCAGCGCGTTCAGCTTCCGGCTCAAGCTGTCGCTCGCCATCGGGCTGGTGATCTCCAGTCCGGTGTGGCTGGGCCAGATGTGGGGATTCATCCTCCCGGCCCTGCATCGCAACGAGAAGCGCTGGGCGTTCCTGCTGACCGCGACCGGTGCGCCGCTGTTCATGGGTGGCGTCGCAGTCGGCTACCTCGTGCTGCCCAAGGGCATCCAGGTGCTCATCAGCTTCGCGCCGTCATCGGTCAATGTGCTGCTCTCTCTCGGTGACTATCTCAACTTCGTGATCCGCACGGTGCTGGTGTTCGGGGTGGCGGCGGAGATCCCACTCGTCGTCGTGATGCTCAACCGGCTCGGCCTCGTCAGCGCGGGTCAGCTCGCCAAGGCCCGACCGTGGACGGTCATCGGCATCTTCGTGTTCGCGGCCATCGCCACACCCAGCACCGATCCTCTGACGATGTTGTTCCTCGCCCTTCCGATGACGGTGCTGTACCTGATCTCCGAAGTCATCGCCAAGCTGACCGATCGACGCAAGGCGAAGTCGGCACCGGACGAGCTCGACGACGACGAAGCATCCCCGCTGGACGACTGAGCCTTTAGGCTTGCCGCATGCATTTCGCCCTCGTCGTCAATCCCACGTCGGGGAAGCGTCATGGTGAGTCGATCGCGGCGCGAGCCGTCGAGCGGCTGGGCCAGGCCGGCCACAGCACGATCACCGTCCAGGGCGCTGACGCCGCAGCCGCCCGTGACCAGCTCAAGCAGGCCATCGACACCGGGCTCGACGGTGTGCTCGTGGTCGGTGGCGACGGGGCTCTCCACGCCGTGCTCGACCACGTAGCCGACTCCGATCTGGTGTTCGGACTGATCCCGGCCGGCACCGGCAACGACACCGCGCGCGCGCTCGGCATTCCGGTCAAGGATCCCGATGCCGCCGTCGATCTGGTGATCGCCGGACACGTACGTGCGATCGACCTGGCTCGGGCCGACGAGACCTACGTGGCCACCGTCATCGCGTCGGGCTTTGACTCCAAGGTCAACGAACGCGCCAACGCCATGCGCTGGCCGCGCGGCAACATGCGCTACAACATCGGGATCGTCGCCGAGCTCAGCACGTTCACGCCGCTGCCGTTCACCTTGACCCTCGACGGCAAGACCATCGAGCGTGACGCGATGCTCGTGGCGGTCGGCAATGGATCGTCCTACGGCGGTGGCATCCGGCTGTGCGAAGGCGCGCGGCTCGATGACGGACTCCTCGACGTGGTGATCATCAACCCGGTGAGCAAGCTCAAGCTGCTGAGGGTGTTCCCCAAGCTCTACAAGGGCACGCACACGACCATGCCGGAGTTCGAGCGGCACCTCGTACGGGAGGCGACGATCTCGTCGCCGGGCATCGTGGCGTACGCCGACGGTGAACGACTCGGCGCGTTGCCGATGACGACGAGGGTCTGCCCCGGCGCGCTGCGCGTCTTTGCTCCACCTGCGCCCGCGTAGGCTGGGAGCATGGCAACCCCGGCTGAGCGATATGCGAAATCCCGGGCTGATCAGGCATATCCGCACCTAGGAGCATTCCGGGGGCTGTACGACTTCGCCCTCGATGAGTTCCAGATCGAGGCGTGCCGCGCCGTCGAGGACGGCCACGGCGTGCTCGTTGCCGCGCCCACGGGTTCCGGCAAGACCCTGGTGGGGGAGTTCGCCGTCCACATGGCGCTCGCCACCGGCCGCAAGTGCTTCTACACGACCCCGATCAAGGCACTCTCGAACCAGAAGTTCGCAGACTTCGTCAGCCGCTACGGCGCCGAGAACGTCGGACTTCTGACCGGTGACAACACGATCAACGGCGAGGCGCCGATCGTCGTGATGACCACCGAAGTGCTCCGCAACATGTTGTATGCCGGTTCGCACACCCTCGGCGGGCTCGGCTTCGTGGTGATGGACGAGGTCCACTACCTCGCCGATCGCATGCGCGGTGCAGTGTGGGAAGAGGTCATCATCCACCTTCCCGAGTCGGTCTCGGTGATCTCGTTGTCGGCGACGGTGTCGAACGCCGAGGAGTTCGGTGACTGGCTGACCGAGGTCCGCGGCAACACCGTCACGATCGTCGAGGAGCGCCGTCCGGTGCCGTTGCACCAGCACGTGCTGGTCGGTCGCAAGCTGTTCCCGCTGTTCGAGTCCGGGGCCGACGGTGAAGGCGCCCAGGTCAACCGAGCCCTTGAACGCATCTCCCGCGAGGACTGGCAACAATCGCGAATGAGCAAAGGCCGTCCCGGCAAGGGCGGGCACCGGCCACGAAGCCGGCACCGCACACCCGGCCGGGCGGAGCTGGTCGAACGCCTCGACTCCGAGGGGTTGTTGCCGGCCATCACGTTCGTCTTCAGCCGCGCCGGATGCGCT
>JAWWPE010000067.1:0-3019 GCA_033850895.1 Nocardioidaceae bacterium
CACCTCCTCGTCGATGTGCGGCCGAGCATCCGCCAGCGACAACGGTTCTGCGAGGGCGATGAGCTCGACCGCGGCTCGTTCTTCCAGCGTCAGATGACCGAGCTCGGCGGCGACGAGGTCGACCATCCGGCTGTCCGGCCCCGATTTCCCGTCACGGACCCAGGTCTCGTGCAGCTGCACCAGCGACCTGTCTGCGAGTCCGGCGCGAACCAGTTCGCGTACGAACATCGGGTTGCCGCCGGTCGAGTGGTAGACCTCACGGACGAGTGCGGTGTCCACAGCGGCGCCCAACGTCTCGCTGAGCAGTGTCTCCACCTCGTGGATCGTCAACGCCGCGAGGTCGACCCGGGAGATCAGATCGTCACGCCAGAGTGCGACGAGCGCGGGTACAGGAGCCGTGCCGGCGCGGGTCGTGATCAGCAGCTGGACGTCGCCGAGCCGGCACAGGTTGCTGATCAGCTCGGTGCTCGCGGGGTCGAGCAGATGAGCGTCGTCGACCTGGATCTTGATGCATCGACCGTCGGCCTCGGCGACCAGGTTGTCGTGCACCGCCTGTGCGAGCCGGCGGGGTGCGGTCAACGTGGCGACGTCGAGGTCGCCAAGAAGACCGTCGACCGCGCTCAGCGGGGCGCACGCTTCGGCGTGGGAGCCCACCACGGAGAACCAGGCGATCCGGTTGCCCGACTCACGGTCCAGCGTGCCGCGGATCTGGCGCGCCAGATGGCTCTTGCCGACGCCCGCGGGACCGTACACCGCAGTACCGCGACGCTCGCGGAAACCCTCCAGCGCGAGCGGGAACTGCTCTCGCTGAACAGCTGGCCACACCGACCTCAACTGCGTCGACAACGTCGTACTCCAGAACCTTGCGGAATCGCCACACCGACAACCCGCGCCTCCGCGGGTGCTCCCTGCCGGCCCAGCGTCTCCGCCATTGCCCTCAGTGCCGCACGCGGGATTCGAACCCGCTTCCCTCGACCCGGAGATCGAGTGCTCTGCCAGTTGAGCTGCGTCTTGGCGCCGGTCCGCGCCGACGCCAACGATAGGGAGATTTCGTGACGCGCGCAGTGAATTTCAGATAAACAGTGATGTCTCGCTCGGGGAGTCTTACGCTCGAAGCTGCTCGAGAACGGCATCACACAGCAGTGGCGCGTCCCGGTGAAGTGGGACGCGCCACTGCTGTGTTGCGGGTTCGCCTGGGTCAGGCGGACTTCGTGTTGACGGTGATCTTCGCGATGCCGACCAGGAGGTCCTTGGTCACGGCGTCGGTCTTGAAGACCTGGTTCAGCAGGCCGGCCGCGACCGGGCTGACGAACACCTTGGTGCCCTCGAGGATGGCGGTGTCGCCCTCGCTCTTGAGCGGCTTCAGGGTCGTGCCGTTGAGGGTCAGGACGTATGCGTTGGCTGCGGCAACCTTGCCGTTGACCGACACGTCGCCGTACACACGGGACTCACCCGGGTCGACGTTCAGGTTCGTGATCTCGACCTTGGTGCCACCGGCCTCGAGCGAGAAGCCCGAACCCTCGTGCTGGATCTGACCGATGACGTACGGCGAGACGGTGCCCGGCTTGAAGTACGTCACGTTGCCGCCGGTGATCGGGAAGACCAGCGAACCGTCCGTGAGCTTCGCGGTGCCGACGACGCCCGCGGTGAGCTTCAGCGAGGCGAGGGCGTCGGTGAAGCCCTTGTCGAGCGCAACGGCCGTGCTCTCGCCGGTCAGTGCGGCGATGTGAGCCAGCGGCTTCGGCGCCGAGGCGGAAGCCGTGTCACCGGAGGAGTCCGACGATGACGAGCATGCCGCCAACGGGAACGCTGCGGCGACGGCCAACGCGAGGCCGGCAATGAACTTGCGGTTCTTGATGGTGCGCATGATGTGCTCTCATTCGTGGTTGGTGTCTGAGGATTGCTACACCGGTGCTTCGCCACGATGAGAGGCGTGGATTGGTCTGGCGATGGAAGCGAGATCGTCCAGCAGCCGGAAACGAGCCGTGATTGCAGGATATTTCGGTGGTCGAAATTTACTTCAGCGCACGCAGCTCATGCACAGGGTTGCGCGCGGGAAGGCCTCCAGCCGCCCCCGCCCGACCGGACCGCTGCAGGCCTCGCACACTCCGTACAGGCCCAGGTCGAGGCGGCCCAGGACGTGCTTGGTCTGCTCGAGTATGGCGGCAGCGTTCTCCGCCTGCACGGAGTCCTGCAGGAGCTCGGCGCGGTGGGAGGCGATGTCCAGCTCGTCATGCAGCGCTTCGACAGTGGCCGGGCCGGCGATCTTCGCCAGGTCGGAGTCGAGCATCTGGATCTCCGCCGCCAGCCGGCTCGCGGCCGCCTCGAGTCCTTCGCGGATCGACTGCAGCTCCGTCGGGTCCCAGACGTCTTGGGCGGTGGGGTCGAGTTCGGTGGTCATGGCGGCGCCTTCGGGTCGTGATTGCCGACGCCGTACCCCGCGGGGCTGGAAGTATTCGCCGGAGCTGTGAGCCGATGACGGGATCCCTGGTCGGGCCGATGACGGGATTCCTTGTCGGGCCGATGACGGGATCCCTTGTCGAGCCGATGACGGGATCCCTTGTCGGGCCGCTGCGCGGCGTTGCTGGGGCCCGACTCGATTCCCGCCCTCGTCTCCTCGCTGCGCTCGGAGCCGATGACGGGAATCGAACCCGCATATCTTGCTTGGGAAGCAAGCGCTCTACCACTGAGCTACATCGGCGCGGCACCAACAGGTGCCGCTCCACCTTATCCATGACGTGACGAACTGGTGGCGATCGTACGATCCGGGGGGCCACCACCCGGGCGGGGTGACATGCTCGGGACATGAATCACGCCGAACGACCAGAGATCGCCGTGATCGGCGGATCGGGCTTCTACACGTTCCTCGACGATCCGCGCGAGGTCGAGGTCGACACGCCATACGGCAAGCCATCCGCGCCCATCGCGATCGGCAGTGTTGGCGGCCGGACAGTGGCGTTCCTGCCGCGCCACGGGCCGCACCACAACTTCCCCGCCCACAAGGTCAACTACCGCGCGA
>JAWWPE010000120.1:0-3054 GCA_033850895.1 Nocardioidaceae bacterium
GCCGTTGACGTCGCCGACGGACAGGCCGTACGCCTCGTCCAGGGAGAGCTCGGAAGCGAGACGGCGTACGGTTCGCCGCTCGATGCGGCCCTCCAGTGGCAGAGCGACGGCGCCGAGTGGATCCATCTGGTCGATCTCGACGCCGCTTTCGGCACGGGGTCCAACCGCGAGCTGCTCGCCGACGTGGTCGGGCGCCTCGACGTCAAGGTCGAGCTGTCCGGAGGCATCCGTGATGACGCTTCGCTGGAAGCCGCATTGGCCACGGGCTGTACCCGGGTCAATCTCGGCACCGCGGCGCTGGAGGATCCCGAGTGGTGTGCCCGGGTCGTCGCGACGTTCGGTGAACAGATCGCGGTCGGCCTCGACGTACGCGGTCGTACGCTTGCCGCCCGCGGTTGGACCGAGGACGGCGGCGATCTGTTCGAGGTGCTCGACCGGCTGGAGCGCGACGGGTGCCAGCGCTACGTCGTGACCGACGTGACCAAGGACGGCACGCTGACCGGGCCGAACCTCGAGCTCCTTCGCCAGGTCTGCGGCGCCACCGACAAGCCCGTCGTCGCCTCCGGCGGCGTGTCGAGTCTCGACGACCTGCGTGCCATCGCGTCGCTGACCTCGCTCGGCGTCGAGGGCGCGATCGTCGGCAAGGCGTTGTACGCCGGAGCGTTCACGATGCCCGAGGCGCTCGACGCCGTTGCCAAGGGCTGAGCAGACCCAGCCGACCAAGGAGTCAGCAGCCGTCTCGCATCAGACCTGGCTTCTCGCCCTCGGTCACCTCCATGAAGGTGACCTTCGACGAGTCGGTCGCGGCCTTCGGCTTCTCGTTGAACAGGAATCCGAGCCAGCGGGTGCCAGAAGAGACGTAGGCGCCTGACTGACCGTAACCGGCATCGGTGATGGGTGTGAGGCTGGCATACGCGCTGCGCACCTGGGCCAGTGTGCTGCCGATCCCGATCCCTTCAGGCGTCTTCGGGCCGGCGCCGAGGATCCCCATCGACCTGATCGTCTTGGACTCATCGGTAGCCACGTCGACCACCGTTCCGTACGCCTTCTTCCAACGAAGGGGCACGACGGCCTGGCAGCCGTCATCGCCGGTGGCGACATCGGCGTCGAACAGTTTGGTCGCAGCCGCTTGTGACTGGGTCATCCCGACCTTGGCCGCGCTGATCGTGCCGGGCGAGACCACCAGCTGTGCGGCCGTTGCAGGAACAGCCGGAGTCGCCGTGGTCGTGGGAGTCGCCGTGGTCGGCGTGGCCGTTGGCGTTGTGGTGCTGGCTGGTGGGTCAGCGGTCTTGTCATCGCTGCCACCACCACAGGCAGCGGTCAACGACAACACCGCAACGACAGCAGCCAGTGTGCGTTTCACATTTCCTCCATCGGGTTGCTCAGATGGTAGTGAAGGTGGGACCTCCGCGGGCCGATATCCTCGAGCGGTGAGTCTCGCCGTCCGTGTCATTCCCTGCCTGGACGTCGAGAACGGCCGTGTCGTCAAGGGCGTCAACTTCGTCGATCTGCGCGATGCGGGTGATCCCGTCGAGATGGCCAAGGTCTATGACGGCGAGGGAGCCGACGAGCTGACGTTCCTCGACATCACCGCGTCCTCCGACAGCCGCGACACGACGTACGACGTGGTCGGTCGCACCGCCGACCAGGTGTTCATCCCCTTGACCGTCGGTGGGGGAGTGCGTACGCCCGACGACGTCGACCGGCTGTTGCGGGCCGGAGCCGACAAGGTCGGCATCAACACCGCGGCGATCGCCCGCCCCGAGGTCGTGGCCGAGATCGCCCAGCGGTTCGGCAATCAGGTGCTGGTGCTGAGCGTCGACGCCAGACGCAGCAGCGCGCAGCCCAGCGGCTTCGAGGTGACGACCCACGGTGGCCGCAACTCCGCGAACTTGGACGCCGTCGAATGGGCACGCACCGCGAGCGATCTGGGTGCGGGGGAGATCCTGCTCAACTCGATGGACGCTGACGGCACCAAGAATGGCTTCGATCTGGAAATGATTCGGGCCGTGCGTAGCGTTACACAGGTGCCGCTCATCGCGAGTGGTGGCGCCGGCCGGCTCGAGCACTTCCCTGCGGCCATCGATGCCGGTGCCGACGCAGTGCTCGCCGCCAGTGTCTTCCACTTCGGCGATCTGACCATCGGACAGGTGAAGCAAACCTTGCGAGCAGCGGGCCACAGTGTCAGATAGCGACCTCGGATCGGATCGCAGCGATCAGATCACCCGGCGGGGATTCGCGCTGCTCGGCCGCGGCATCCGCGAGCAGCAGCTGCTGTTCTGGGTCTCGGTCATAGGGAGCGTCCTCTTCGGGTTCATGACGGTCGCCGACGCCCGCGTCCTCAACTGGGCCACCGAGCACGTCATCCGGCCGTCCTTCGAGCGCGGCGATGTCACCGAGGGCGCACTCGTCGCGGCGATCGCGATGTTCATGGCCGTCGCGCTGCTGCGGGCGCTCGGCATCGTGGGCCGACGGCTCGTCGGCGGCATCGTCTACTACCGTCTCGTCGCTGACACCAGGCGCAAGGTCACCCGCCAATACCTCACGCTGCCGATGTCGTGGCATCACCGTCACCCCACCGGGCAGCTGCTCTCGAACGCGAATGCCGATGTCGAAGGTGCCTGGGCGGTGTTCATGCCGCTGCCAATGGCCATCGGAGTCATCGCGATGCTGGTCGCAGCGGTCTACGAGATGGTCCGTACCGACCTGGTGCTGACGCTGGTCGGACTCGTGGTGTTCCCGGCCCTGTTCATCATCAACGTGTTCTACCAGCGGTGGTTGTCGCCGAAGGTCGCGTACGCACAATCGCTGCGTGGGTCGGTCAGCGCCGTCGCGCACGAGTCGTTCGACGGGGCCCTGGTGGTCAAGTCACTGGGGCGCGAGGCGGATGAGACCGATCGATTCCGCGATGTCTCGCACGAGCTGCGAGATGCCAACATCGCCGTCGGGCGCATCCGCAGCATCTTTGATCCATTGCTCGAGGTGCTACCCAATATCGGGATCCTGCTGGTCATCCTGCTGGGAGTAGGACGTGTCTCAAGTGGTGCGGCGGAT
>JAWWPE010000126.1:0-7075 GCA_033850895.1 Nocardioidaceae bacterium
GCCCGCGCGCCGGCGGGATCATCACGGTGAGACACCGCGACGTCCCAGAAGTGGTAGGCGCGGGTTTCCAGCGGCTGATCGAGCAAGGCTGCGCGATCGGCCATCTCCGACAGCGGATACGTGCCGATCGGCCGACCACCGTTGTCCCACACGCGTGCGAGGTCGTAGCCCAGGGCCTCGAGCTCGCTCCAGACCTTGACCGGGTCATTGCCTGCCACGCGCGAGAGCTCGTGATCGTATTCGAAGAACAGCACCGGTTTGGTGTCGGTCCAGACACGCGCCACGGCAGGGATCAGGGTGACGTCATAACCGTCGGTGTCCGACTTGATCAGGCGCATCGCGTCAAAGTCGGGGTGGCGACGCCGAAGCTCCTGCACGGAGACCGTCGGGGCCGTCGTCTCGGAGCTACCTGGCACGAATCGGGTCGTGCCACCACGGCGAACGGGCGCCATGGCGACGTCATCCTCGCCGTCGACGAGCAGGGAACCCTCGATCGCCACCCGGTCGTCCCCATCGACATTGCGGTGCAGGAACTTCAGGAAGAAGCCGTCCGCCTCGACACACAACACCCGGCCGTCCACGACGTTGAGGATCTGCAAGGTGGAGTCGCCCACGTTCGCCCCGATGTCCATCGCGACGACCGGTCGGCCGTCCGACTCGGCGAGAGCCGCAGCCAGGCGAGGGAGATTCTGTCCGTACTCAGGTTCTACCCGCGCATAGTCGGGCAGGCGGTGCGACCAAGGGAGCACCATCTCAACCCCTTGCACCGTGCGCTTGACCGGGCGGTCGGGCCACCTGTCGCGCACGGCCCAGTCGACGCGACGTCGAGCCCGTTGCAGCAATGTCTCCGGCGTTTTTGGGGGCATGCTGAGCACTCCTTCAAGGTCGGCACGAGTTTAGCCGCGGATCTGCGGCCGCCACGTGGGGCAGAACGGTGATGGCGGACCGACTAGCGGCGGTCGGGCCAACGACCCTGCGGGTCACACCTTCTTCTGGATGAAGATCAGCAGCGTCGGTGCCAGTCTCGACGGCGTCAGGTGATCGATAGCGGCGGCGATGCGCCATGCGATCGACGAGCGACCGAAGTACTGGGGCTCGCTGGCGTGCCCGTAGACATAGACCGTGTGCCCCTTGAACTGGCGCCGGAGAGCCCGCGTGGTGTTCATCGAGTAGCGCGTCGGAAAGACGTCCTCCGCCTTCCGTCCTGGCTGGAGCTTCTCCAGCATCCGGACGTGAAGGCTGTTGGGAATCGCCCTGGCAGAAACGCCGATCATTCCCCACTTGTTGGGCGTACGCGCCGCGAACCAGCCCCCGGGCTTGAGTATGCGCATCACGTCGTCGGCCACCCGCTGAGCGTCCTCCGCGTTGACGTGCTCGAGCACGTAATCTGCCACGACCAGATCGAAGGAGGCGTCCGGGAACGGCAGGGGTGCTCCGAGCTCGACGACGTGGGCCGCATCCAAGGAGGGATTCGACATGACGACTGGGTCCACGTCTGTGCCGACCACTTCGGCGACGCGGCCGCGCAGCCACCGCAGGCGCTTCGACATCTGCGGCATCGGATCGACCGCCCAGTGTCCGCGCCCGGCACCGAAGTCGAGGACCCTGCTCTGTTCGTCGACCAGCGCATTGACCCGCGTGTAGAACTCGATCTGCCCGTCTTTGCGGGAGTATCCGCCGACTGCGGATTCTGGGTACAGGCGCTTGAGTGTCTCGTTGGGGACAAACTCGTCAGTGCTCATGATGAACGGTTCCTAGACAGGTCGTTGCCGATGTGCGCGACGTCCGCGCGATTGCCGACCACATCTTCTCACGGTCGGCCGGCCCTCCAGGGTCGGTGGAGGCGTCAACTTTCCAGCAATTGATCGAGTGCGCGGATCACAGCGCCCGGATCGATGTCGATGTCGGCCTGGATACGGTTCATCGGATTGCCCGGCCCGTACGCCGCTGCGTCTCCGGCGACGAGATAGGCGTATTTCGCATCGGGGATGCTCGTGGTGATCGCCCAGAACGTCGCGTTGACATAGGAGGCTGCGAAGATCTCGAGCACGCGCACGGCGGGGCTCGCAAACACCAGATTGGTCAGTGCCGCACCGTGTGGAGCGACGATCACCTCGGCGGCGGCGAACTGGTCGATCTGCTCACGCACCGACATCCGCCCGGGCTCGACCCGCACGAATCCTCGCTGCTCGAGCAGCGGCATCAGCGCGTCCTCCTGAACGAGGCGACGGGTGTTGGGAGCCGATCCGCGGGTGACATAGATGCGTTTGGGCTTGTCGGCGACGTCCAGCGGTTGCAGCCTCCCGCGCAACCAGTCGACGGTGGCTCGGGGGGCGACCTCTTGCGGGTTGGGCAGGCACGGCACCACGAGGTGATCTGCGCTCACCGCCCGGTGCTTGCGGGTCTCGACGATCCGATGGGTGTCAAGCCCGGCCAGCGCGAGGAAGTCGCGCTGCCATTGAGCCGCTGAAGGCACGTAGATGGCGTCGGCTCGGCGGCCGGGCATCGTCTCCTCGAACACCCCGAATCGTGGCAGGACGTCGAGCAGGAAGTGGTAGTAGTTGCCGCTCCCGCCCCTGGTAGCCAAGGAGAGCAACGTTCCGTCGACGTGTTCGACCGGTGGCAGGCGGCGGCGCAGGAAGATCGGGTGCTCTCGCCAGCTCTCGATCCCGAAGTAGCCGCTGGTCTCGTAGTCGAGCGTGCCCGACGGCGTCATGTGCGCGCCGTAGTCGCCCACGACGATGCCACCGTCGATCTCGAGCGAGAAGCGCGGGGGGACGTCGAACGACCGCCTCCTCTCGAACACCCAGTGCCCAGGCGGCGTGCCCGGCGCCACGTCACGACGAATGAGCTCGGGAGCGTCCGCCCGGTGCAGGGTGACAGCCCCTGGTTCCGCTGCCGCCGTCTCCGCCGAGGTCTGGGTGGCTCTTCGAGGAAGCGCCCGGGGCCCCTGGATGGGGGCGAACCGTCGCACCAACAGACCGTTCAGGAGCGACGCAAACCGATGAAGTCGCTTCAGGAGCGGCCAGGCCGGCTGCAGCGTGTTGGGCAGCCGCGTCATCCGCCGATGGCGTCGCGGGACAGCCAAGCCATTCCGAGCCGATCCAGGAACTTCTCACGATGCACGAGCTTCAGGCCGGCCGAGGTGAAGAACTCCTCGAGCTCCTCCCACGAATGCCCGGGAAGGTCGTGATATTCGAGTACGACCCTCCGGACACCGGCCCAGTCGGCGGGATCGGAGCCCAGCACCATGTCGTACTCGCCGCCCTCGGTGTCGATCTTGACGAGGTCGGGTGCGCGCCCGCTGACAGACAGGGCCTCAGCCATCGAGATGCTCCGCACGCTGACCTTCTGGGCGTCCGCGGTCAGGTGCAGGACACCGTTGTGCCCGCTCGCGGCGCCGTTGTCGGCGAGCTCGAGGGTGCCGGCAACGCCCTGAACGGCCAGGTTGTTGTCGTGGACCCGTGACTGCAGGTCGTTGTCGGCGACATTGCGTGCGAGGTAGGCGGCGGTCGACGGCGAGGCTTCGTAGGCGTCGACCCGGCCACCCGGATGGCGACGCGCGAACGCGACCGAGAAGCAGCCGACGTGGGCTCCGATGTCGAGCGCGACGGGTGAATCACCGAGATCCGAGGCGAACCAGTCGAGGCGGTATTCGTCCTCGACGAAGATCTCGTAGACCGGGACTCGGGCTCCGGGCTTGTTGGGCACGGTGATGCTGGTCTGCGGGTCGGTGCGGAACACCACTTCTTCAGGCTTGCCGGTCAGGCCCTGGCGTCCCATCGCCAGCAGGAGCGCCGGGCCGTTCTCAAAGCCGCCCATCGTCTGGCGAGTTCTCTTGAGGGCGTGCGAGAGGCTGCGATTCATACGGTGATCCCTTTCTTGGCACGCAAGGCACCGAGCTCATCTTCTGGGTGGTCTGCCTGTGGCCCGTGCACCACGACGGTGAACGCCAGTGCCATGACCGACCAGATCAGCCTCTCCCACAACGTGTTGGTCAAGGGTCCGATTGCAGCATAAGCGAGGACGGGGTACGCCAGGCGGTGCTCCGGACCTTTCCAGAACAACGGACGGAATGCGGCCCAAAGGACCAGCAGGAAGCCGAGGAGTCCGAAGATTCCGACCGCGACCGCGACTTGCAGGTAGATGTCGTGCGCACCCAGCCCGCCGTCGAACCCGTTGCCGAGGATCGGGTGCGCCTTGAGGGACTTCAATGCGTCGGACGCGAGCTGCTCGCGCTGCGTGTCGGAGTCGCTGGCAGATCCTCCGCCGAGCAGACGCCCGACGGCGTTGTTGCCATCTGAATTGAGCAGGCTGCCGGAAAAGGCGACCACAGCGAGAATCCCCGCGAACACTGCGCTGCCGGCTTTGACGGAGCCCTCGACGAACGGATAGATCAGGATGAGCATGATGAGGACGAGCAACGCCGCGCGGCTTCCACTGAGGTAGACGCCGAGAGCGCAGATGACGCCCGCCCCCCAGAAGATCCAGCTCCGATTGGCATTCACCGCGCCTGCCACGTACGGAACCAGTGCGGCAGCCAGCAAGCAGGAGAGACCGAGGAAGTTGGGGTGATAGGTGTAGCCGATGTAGCGGTGGCCACCTCCGATGGGGCCCTGTGCGACTCCATACATCACGCTGAAGACCGTGCCGAGGATGTACGCCGCCGCCAGCCGCACGATTATCGCGTGAGCCGGGCGCCAGATCATGAAGAGGATGGGCAGCGAGAACGCCCCGATCAGCAGCCTGATCATCTGGTTCGCACTCACCGCGGTGATCGGGCTGGCCACGGTGGCAATGACGCCGGTCACGATGATGGTTCCGAGGCCGAGGATGAACATCCACGGCAACGCCAGCTTCTTGCTGAACATCGTCGGCGTCAGAACGGCGAACGCCAGCAGGAAGATCAGGTCGGACACCGTCACGAACGATGAGGAGATCGGGCGGAGGTTGTTGAGCGGCGCGGAGAACATCGCCAAGGTCACGAACAGGGTGCCGGCCTGCTCCAGGTCGAGGCAGAGGATGATCACGATGAGCAGCGCGAGCCCGACCGCGAAGACACCGAAGAACGTCGATGAGGTGCCGATCAGCAACAGCAGTGCCAGCATCCCGATGGATGCCATCCACGTCCATGACTCGCCGATTTTTCGGCCAGCCTGGACGATGACCGCCTTCGCACTCATTGGT
Organism: Nocardioidaceae bacterium; assembly: GCA_033850895.1. Taxonomy (GTDB): domain Bacteria; phylum Actinomycetota; class Actinomycetes; order Propionibacteriales; family Nocardioidaceae; genus Aeromicrobium. The sequence goes on from JAWWPE010000126.1 coordinate 5,188, forward strand.
CGATGTTGACTGTCTCGGCGATCATCGCGCTCGTCCCGGCACGTGAGTGTGCTTGCCATCTGCCCGGAGAACGCGGCGAGATCCGGTGTCACCCTTGAGCCGCTCAACGGCAACCGGCTCGCCGTATCCGTAGCCGTAGCCGTAGCCGTAGCCGGAGACCGCACGTCTCGGCGCCATGTTGAGCACCACACCGACCACACGGCCACCGACTCCGCCGACCCGCGTGACGGCTTGGTGCACGTACTCGCGGTTGGTCTTGCCATGGCGGGTCACCAGCAGGACGCCGTCGACCTGCGCGGCCAGGATCGATGGGTCGGCGACGGGAAGCAGCGGCGGCGCGTCGATGATGACGACGTCGTACTCGTCACGGAGCTGCGCCAAGAGGTCCCGCATGGACTGTGTCTCGAGCACCTCCGCGGGATTGGGCGGCAACGGACCGGTCGCCAGGAAGTCGATGCCGCTTTCATGCTGCTGGATGCAATCGCTGAGACCCGCCCGACCGACCAGCACGGTGATCAGGCCCACCGAGTTCTCCAGACCGAGCACCTGGGCGACGCTGGGCTTACGGAGGTCGCAGTCCATGAGCAGGACGCGGCGACCCGTCTGGGCCAGCGTGATCGCCAGGTTGGAGGCGGTGACCGTCTTGCCCTCATCGGGGACGGCGCTGGAGATCACCAGCATCTGTCGCTCGGAGTCGAGGTCGATGAACTGCAGGTTGGTGCGGAGGACGCGGAACGCCTCCACGCGCTCCTGGTGTCCCTCGTGGTCGGTGATGAGGGGGTGCTTCGGGACTGACGAGTCGTACGGAATGACCGCCATCACTGCGCTCTCCGTGGCCTCGACGAGGTCCTCACCGTTCTTGATCGAGGTGTCGAACAGGTCGCGCAGCACCGCTCCTGCGAGGCCCATCAGGAGTCCGAGCATGGCGCCGACAACGAGGTTGACCGTGAGGTTCGGAGACACCGCCACGGAGCTGAACGATGCATCACCCGACTGCTTCGCGATGATCGGAGCTGCGATCTTCTCGCCCGTCGAGGTCTCCTTGGGGGTCTCGAGCGTGGAGACCAGGGCGACGATCTGATCGGCCTCTGCATCGGCCAGCCTTTGCGCAACCTTGGGGTCAGCGTCGGTGACGTCGATCTTGAGGATGACGGTGTTGGGCACCGGAGTGGTGGTGATGTGCCCCGCCAGCTCGTCGGTCGTCATTCGTACGCCCGTCTGGCGGATCACCTGCGCGAGGACGCCGGTCGACTTCGCCAGATCCGCATACGAAGAGATGCGTTGCGCCGAGTAGATGCCCTGCTGGAGGGCGTCAGCCGAGCCGGTGGCAGTCGCGGTGACATAGACGCGGGCGGTCGAGTTGTACTGCGGAGTGATGGTCGATGTGAGTGCAGCGGCACCGGCGATTCCGAGGAAGAACACCACCACGATGAACTTCCACCGTCGTCGCAAGGTACGCAGCAGTTGACGTAGTTCCACTCAGAGCCTCGTTCGCATCGGGTATCAGCTGATCGACAGGTCAACAAAGTGTATGCGAGATCAAGTTCGCCGCTGTCTCGACCTCACGTGTCACGGACGACTCTTGGCCAACGCCTCGAGCATCTGCCTCGTCTCGCGCACGGTCCTCTCCCACGTGAAAGTGCGTCCCCACGCGCGCGCCGCGGAAACCTCGTCGGGGCTCAAGCGCTCGGCGGACATCATGGCGTCGGCCAACGATGCTGCGGTCCAGTCCGCCATCACGACGGCGTGGCCGTTTGCGACCTCCATCGTCGCCTGTTCAGGACCAATCACCACCGGGATGCCCAGGCTCATGCCCTCGACGACAGGCAGCCCGAATCCTTCGAAGTCGGAGGGGAACACGATCGCCCTCGCCGCAGCGAGCACCCCC
>JAWWPE010000158.1:0-8002 GCA_033850895.1 Nocardioidaceae bacterium
CATGCCGCGTTGTCGGCACCGCGTACGTGCGAAGGGTCGACCCTGGCCAGCTGCGCGATCTCGGCCGCTGCATCCGCGGCATGTCCCGCATCGCGCGACCCGATCACCACCTGCAGGCCCGATAGGGCCCAGCGCACTGCGAGTCCCCGGCCCTGGGCGCCGGTGCCACCGAGCACGCCGATGGTGAGTCCGTCCGTCAGGTCAGCCATGGACATAGCGTCTCAGTCCGGCACAAGGTGCAGCCACGGGGTCGACCACTATGGAGCCGCTTCGTCACTTCAACCCCGGATGGCCCTTCGCCAGTATCGGCACGAGCAGGGACCGCGGCGTCACCTGCGACAGGGCAGCGGCGACCCGGTTGACCCTGCCCGGGATCACGACGAGCCGGCCCTTCGCCATACCGTCCACCGCACTCTTCGCGACGTCCTCGGCGGTCACCCACATCACCGCGGGCAGGGCGGCTTCCGCCTCCTCGTCGGAGAACCCGGCACGTTCGCCGAATCCGGTATGGACGGGACCGGGACACAGGGTCGTGGCCGTGACACCCGTCCCGCGGAGCTCACCGGCGAGGCTCTGCGTGTACGACAGCACGAACGCCTTGCTCGCGCCGTACCCCGCCTGTCCCGGAAGCGGCTGGAACGCGGCGGTCGACGCGACGTTGAGCACCGCCCCGCGGCCGCGCTGCACCATGCCCGGGAGGATCCGGCTGCAGAGATCGGCCACCGCGACGACATCGACTTCGATCATGTTGATCTCGGCCTCGGGATCGGAATCGCTGACCGCACCCAGCGTGGACAGTCCGGCGTTGTTGACCAAGATGTCGATGATCCGCCCGCGCTCGGCAACGCGCTCCGGCAACGCGGCACGACCCGCGCGATCAGCGAGATCAAGTGCGATCACATCGGCGTTCACGAGCTCGGTGGCCAGCGCCTCGAGCTTGTCGGCCGACCGAGCCACCAGGGTCACGTGATGCCCCCGACGCGACAGCTCGCGGGCGATCATGGCTCCGATGCCCGATGACGCTCCGGTGACCACCGCCGTGCGGTCAGGGCCGGGTACTGGAAGAGGCATGGCGCCACCCTAGTGCGGCTGGGCGCCGCGCACGTCCCCGTTTCAGTGCCCGACCTTTACGATACGGACCCGTTCCGTTTCGTGGTATTGTTGAACCATGCCCACGACCGAACCCGTCATCGCGGACGAACCCACCCGGGGTCGCCCGCGCGACCCGAGCCGCGACGAAGCGATCATCGACGCCGCGATCGACGTCCTCGTCCGCGACGGCTACGACCGGTTGTCGATGGAGGCCGTCGCCACGGCGGCGGGCGTGGGCAAGGCCACGGTGTATCGGCGCTGGAGCAGCAAGGCCGAGCTGGTCATCGATGCGATGGCGACACTCAAGCCGTCCATCGACAGCATCGACACCGGCACGCTCGACGGCGACATCGAACTGCTCGTCACCACCGCCTGCAGCCCCAAGACGCAGCGATTGTTCGAGGTCATGGTGAGCGTCTGCTCCGCCCTCCCCCGCGAACCGGACCTGCTCGACGCGTTCCGAATTCGCTTCACCGAACCCCGCATCGCGCGCATCACCGCAATGCTCGAGCGAGCGCGGGACCGCGGCGAGCTCGGCCCCGAGGTCGACATCGCCATTGCGGCAAGCCTCGTCCCCTCACTCATGTTGCAACGGGCACTCACGACCGGGCAGCCCGCCGGCCGTGGCTACGCGGAGCAGATCGTGCGCAGCGTGCTGCTCCCGGTCCTCGGCCGCCCTGCACAACCCATCTCACACCACTGACTACTCAACACCGACTCGGAGACACCGAATGACTGACACCGACCTTCTACCCACACGCGCGACCCGCAACGGCGGGCTCGCCCTGGCCGTGATCTGCGTTGCGCAGCTCATGGTCGTGCTCGACGCCACCGTCGTGAACGTGGCGCTGCCGAGCATCCGCCACGACCTCAACTTCTCGCTCGACAACCTCACCTGGGTCGTCACTGCATACTCCCTCGCCTTCGGCGGACTGCTGCTGTTCGGCGGGCGCACCGGCGACCTGTTCGGGCGTCGCCGGATGTTCATGATCGGCATCTCGATCTTCGCGACCGCGTCGCTGGTCGGCGGGTTCGCCAACAGCGAGACCATGCTGATCATGGCCCGGGCCGCACAGGGTGCCGGCGGTGCGATCGCCGCACCGACCGCGCTCGCACTGCTGGCCACGACATTCACCGAGCCGGCGGCCCGCGCTCGCGCGTTCGGCGTGTTCGCGGCCATGGCCGCGTCGGGCGGCGCGCTCGGCCTGCTGCTCGGCGGCGTGTTGACCGACTACGCGAGCTGGCGCTGGGCGCTGTTCATCAACGCCCCCATCGGCGCGATCGTGCTGTTCCTGGCACCGCGCGTCCTCGAGGAGTCGCAGGGCTCGGGCAAGAAGCTCGACCTGCCCGGCGCGATCACCGTGACCGCCGGCATGTCGGCGATGGTCTACGGCCTGACCAAGGCAGCCAGTGACGGCTGGGGATCCCGGACCACGCTGGTGACCCTCGGAATCGCCGCGGTCCTGCTGGTCACGTTCGTCCTCATCGAGATGGGCTCGAATCATGCGCTCATGCCGTTCCACATCTTCGCCGACCGCAACCGCACCGGCGCCTACCTCATCATGCTGTTCCTCGCCGGTGCGCTGTTCACGACGTTCTACTTCATGGCGCAGTACCTCCAGAACGTCCACGGCTGGAGCCCGTTCCACACCGGTGTTGGCTTCCTGCCGATGCCGATGACGATCATGTTCATGTCGATCGTCGTGGTCCGACGGTTGATCCCGAAGATCGGCATCCGTCCGTTCTTGACGGTCGGCCCGATCCTCGCCATCGCGGCGATGGTCTCGTTCGCCCAGCTCGACGCGAACAGCAGCTACTGGCCGTTCCTGGGCTCCCTGCTGCTGCTCGGGCTCGGTATGGGCTGCAGCTTCGTGCCGCTGACCATGACCGCCGTCAACGGCGTCGCACCGCACGAGACCGGCCTCGCCTCGGCGCTGCTCAACACCGGCCAGCAGGTCGGCGGTGCCATCGGCCTCGCCGTGTTCGGCACGGTCTTCGCGCATGCCGCCACCAACCGGGCAGGCGAGCTCGGCAGAGGCGCCGGCACTGCGGCGGGCCAGGCAGACATCTTCGTGGCCGGTCAGCAGCATGCCTTCCACGCGGCCCTCGTCGCCGTGGTGATCGCGCTCATCGCGTCGCTGGCGCTCATCCGGGTCAACAAGGTCGCACCGCCGGCCGCGGTTGCCGCACCGGCCGAGCCGGCCCTCGCGGACTGACTGACAACAGATCCAACGCCCCGGCCGAGTGCCGGGGCGTTGGTCTGTGCTGTGCTCCCATCGAAGCCACACTGGACTGGTGATCTGATGGGCAGAGGAGTTCGACACAGGAGACGACGACATGGTGAACCACGGCGTTTGTCAGCTCGGCTTCTACCTCGAAGGGCTCAACGGGACGCGGCCAGACCTGCCGATGTCATATGCGGAGCTCGAACGTCGTGCGGAGCAAGCCATGTCACCCCAGATCTGGTCGTACGTGGCAGGTGGCGCCGGCGATGAACGGACACAACGCGCGAATGTGGAGGCGTTCGATCGGTGGGGCCTGATGCCTCGAATGCTCACGGGCGCTGCTGAGCGGAATCTCTCGATCGAGATCTTCGGCCAGCAGTTCCCGACGCCGCTGCTGCTTGCCCCGGTCGGCGTCATCGGACTGTGTGAGGAAGCCGGTCATGGCGACCTCACCACGGCCAAAGCGGCTTCCCAGCTCGGCGTGCCCATGATCGCATCCACACTTTCCCAGGATCCGATGGAAGATGTCGCGGGAGCGCTCACTGGGTCACCGGGCTGGTTCCAGCTCTACCCGCCGAATGATCGCGAGCTGACGGAGAGTCTGGTCCGCAGGGCCGAGGCCGCCGGATTCACCGCGATCGTCATCACGCTGGACACCCTGACACTGGGATGGCGCCCCAGAGACCTCCAGATCGCGAGCTTCCCGCAGCTCAGCGGCTTGTGCCTGGTGAACTATTTCACCGATCCCGTGTTCAACGCCGCACTCCAGGCCACACCCGAGGAAGATCCCGGAGCGGCCACGATGCACTGGGCTCAAGTCTTCGGCAACCAGCATCTGACGTGGGACGACCTCGATTGGTTGCGGTCTCTCACCACGCTGCCCCTGATCCTGAAGGGCATCTGCTCGCCCGATGATGTCCGACGCGCGCTCGACCACGGCACCGACGGCATCTATTGCTCAACCCATGGAGGCCGTCAGGCGAACGGCGGTCTGCCGGCCCTCCAGTGCCTTCCGGATGTCGTCGAGGCTGCGGGCGATACGCCAGTCATCTTCGATTCCGGCATCCGCAGTGGTCCGGACGTCCTGAAGGCGATCGCGCTCGGTGCCCGCGCGGTGGCCATCGGGCGTCCGTACGCCTACGGCCTCGCTGTCGGCGGTCAGGCTGGGATCGAGCACGTTCTACGCTGCCTGCTGGCCGAGATCGACCTGACGATGGCGATAGACGGCTATTGCTCCCTTGTGGACCTCACGCCCGACGCGCTCAGAGAGGTGCCGGCGTAGGCGGAATGTGCTCGCACGCTGCCGTGACTCTCTCGGCGCGGCACTTGGTCCGACCGACCCCGGGTGCCACCAAATAGGCGTACAAAGAAGGAAGTAGAGCTCGACGAGGGAGAACGATGAACGTGTCGGCACGTCTCCGTGGCTGTCTGATCGCCGCGGCCGCAGCACTCAGCTCGGTCGCTATGTCGGCACTGCCACCCACCGCAGCGGATGCCTCGCCGGTGCAGGGCACCAGCTGTCCAACCTTCCCGTCCGACAACTATTGGCACGCCGATGTCCGCCACCTCGCCGTTGACTCCCACAGCGCCACGTGGATGGCTCACATGTCGCCGACTCGCAACGTTCACCCGGACTTCGGGCCGAGCTTCGGTGAGCAGCCTGCGCCGTACGGCATACCCATCACCGTCGTCGCTGCTGGTCATGCCAAGGTCCCGGTCGATTTCCTGTACGACGACGAGAGCGACACGGGGCCGTATCCGCTCGGCGATGACACGCTTGTCGAGGGTGGCCAATACACCAGCGGCGATCGGCACACGATCGTCGTCGACAAGGACGCCTGCCGGCTGTGGGAGACCTGGGCGACCAGCCGCTCCGGCAGCTCGTGGAGCGCAGGCAGCGGTGCCACCTGGGACCTCAGCTCCAATGCGCTGCGCCCCAAGGGCTGGACGTCCGCCGATGCCGCCGGGTTGCCGATCCTGCCCGGCCTGCTCGACTATTCCGAGGTCGAGGCGGGCACCGTTGACCACGCCATACGCTTCACCACCGATCAGACCGACCGCACGTTCATCTGGCCGGCGCGACACGAGGCCGGATCGCACTCGAGCTCGAACTATCCGCCGATGGGTGCACGCTTCCGGCTGAAGAGCTCGTACGTCATCAAGTCCGGCCTCGATCCCCGCACCAAGGTCGTGCTCGACGCCATGAAGACGTACGGCCTGGTCCTCGCCGACAACGGGTCGCCGTGGTTCTTCCAGGGCGAGGCCGATGACCGCTGGCCCCACGCCGTCATCGACCAGCTCAAGAGCGTGCCGGCGAGCGCGTTCGAAGCGGTCGACACGGCCCCGCTGAGGGCGTCTGACAGTTCGATGCAGGTGCTCGTGCACACACCATCGACGATCCTCGCGACGGTGCGCTATTCCTCCCAGCACCCCGGAAAGGCGGCCGTCACGGTCAACGGTGCGACGACTCCCACTGGCGTCGTCGCGATCTACGACGGCTCACACCGAATCGCGCGCCATTCCCTGCTCGACGGTGCCGTCACGCTGACCTTCGGCAAGCTCAGCCATGGCACGCACAAGCTCAAAGTCGTCTACGAGGGGTCGAAGTCACTGTGGCCAGACTTCACGCCCTGGCGGACGGTGCACGTGGTGTCCGCATCGAAGACATCGCATCTGTCGTAGATCCCGGCGCACTTGTGAGTGCGGCGAACCGCCTCAGGCCACCGCCTGCAAGAACTGCTTGACCATCACGTGGTTGTGCGCGTGTCTGCTCAGACGGTGCTGGCCAGTACGGAGGTGATCTTCGTCGGCGTGGACCTGCTGGTGAGGGTGTGATCACCCAGCTGCCCGTTGATATTGGTGCCCCAGCAGTAGGCGTACCCCGATGAGCTCAGGCCGCAGGTGAATGCGGTTCCCGCCGACACCATCGACCAGCTGATCGAGGTGCCGATCTTCTTGGGTGTGTGACGGTCAGTGCTGGTGTTGTCCCCGAGCTGGCCGAACCCGTTATATCCCCAGCAATAGATCGTCCCGCCGGAGTGCCTGGCGCAGGTGGTGAAATAGCCGGCAGTCACACCGGTCCAGCTGGTGGAAGTCCCGACTCTGCCTGGTGTGTTCCGGCGCGTGGTGTGGCCATCGCCCAGCTCCCCGTTGGCGTCGTCTCCCCAGCAGTAGATCGACCCTGAACGGGTACCGCAGGTGTGGAGGGTCCCGGCCTTGATGCTGGTCCAGCCACTCAGGGTGCCGACTCTCTTGGGTGAATGGCGGTCGGCGTTGGCGCCGTCGCCCAGCTGACCTTCGGCGTTCCTTCCCCAGCAGTAGATCGTCCCGCCGGAGTGCACGGCGCAGGTGTGTACGACGCCGAGGGTCACGCTGGTCCAGCTTGTCGACACGCCGACTTTCACGGGGCCACTGTGGCTGTCGGTGGTGCCATCGCCGAGCTGCCCGTTGGTGTTTAGTCCCCAGCAGTAGATCGACCCCGAACGTATGCCGCACGTGTGGGAATCACTGGCCTTCACGGTGGTCCAGCTGGTGGCGGTGCCGATCCTGGTCGGCGTGTGCCGGTCAGTGGTGGTGCCGTCACCGAGCTGCCCGTTGCCGTTGTATCCCCAGCAGTACAACGTCCCGGAACTCTTCACGGCACACGTATCTACCTGCCCGGTGGTGACACTTTTCCAGCTGGTGGACGTGCCGACCCTGACCGGGGCGCTCTGGCTCGCCGTGCTGGCGACGCCCAGCTGGCCATTGACGTTGCTTCCCCAGCAGAACAAGGCGTGATCGGTCCGGATCGCGCAGGTGTGAGTGCCTCCGGGGGCGATCGACAACCACTTCGGCGAGCTCGCGTTGGCGCTGCCAGCCGCCATGACAGACATCGTCCCCGCCAGCAACATCGCTGCACAGATTCGCAGAATCGCCTTCATATCTACCCCTCAGAACTCTCGCGGTCAGCGACGACGAACGCGGCCCGTCGCACGACGGGTGCTCCACCAGATTCACCGCCTGACAAGCCATCCACATCGGACGTACTCCCTAACTTGCGCCGCGTACGCAATCTGGTCCCAAGCCACGAGTCGCCCAGGCGACCATGGCGAATGGAGCCCTGAATGTCGGATGAGATGAGTGCCGAGGGTCCTCGCGACCCGCGACAAGGTGCTGCGCCATCGTCTTGACAATTTAATTTGTCAAACCTAACGTGGGGGCATGCAGGACGTACACGTACTCAAGAACGCCGCCGCTGTGGAAGCGGCACTCGATCCCATCCGCGCCTCGATCCTCGACGCCCTCGCCGAGCCGGGGTCAGCGGCCTCGATCGCAGCGACGGTCGGCCTGACGCGTCAAAAGGTGAACTATCACCTCAAGGCGCTGGAAGCGCACGGTCTCGTGGAGCCGGCCGGAGAACGCAGCTGGGGTGGCATCACCGAGCGCTACGTACAACGTTCGGCACGACAGCTCGTCGTGGCACCGGACGTCCTGCAGGACTCCGCATCCGATCCCAAGCAGGTCGCCGACCAGCTGTCCGCCGCATACCTGATCGCGGTGAGCGCGCGGACGGTGTCCGAGGTCGGGGCGATCGCAGCCAGCGTGCCGGCGGGAACCCGGCTCCCGACCCTGACCGTCGACACCGTCATCGGCTTCCGGTCACCGGACGACCGTGCCGCGTTCGCGGCCGAACTGCAGTCGGCGAT
>JAWWPE010000176.1:0-9584 GCA_033850895.1 Nocardioidaceae bacterium
GGGAGAGTAGGACGTCGCCGGACAATCTTTGCGCGAGGCCGCTCCTTCGGGAGCGGCCTCGCTGCATTTCACCTGCATTTGTGAAGGAAGGACGACTCATGACCGAGTCGAGAAGACCACGCCGAGACGGCGGAAAGCCTGCCGGCCGAAGTGCCGGCAGCGGAGCCTCACGGGGGGGCAAACCTGCAGGTCAGGGTCGTGGTGGAGCTCCAGGACGTCGTGACGGGAAGCCCACCGAGCGCCGTGACGCCAAACCGCCGGCCGCTCGCCGTGACGGCAAGCCGACGACGCCGCGGCGTGACGGCAAACCCTACGAAGCGCGTCGCGACCGCCGACAGGAGGAGGGCGACCGGACGGCTGCTCAGAAGATCTACGACGGCCCGCCGATCCCCGATGACGTCAGCGCGAAGGACCTCGACAAGCACGCTCGACAGGCTCTTCAGAGCCTTCCGGAGAAGCTCGCCGACAAGGTGGCTCGCCACCTGGTGATGGCCGGCCTGCTGATGGCCGACGATCCTGAGACGGCTCATTTGCACGCTCTTGCCGCTCGAGCGCGCGCCACCCGCACCGGGCTCGTGCGGGAAGCCTGCGGCGAGACGGCGTACGCCTGCGGCAAATGGGCCGAGGCGCTCTCGGAGTTCCGCGCCGCTCGAAGGATGACCGGTGGCTACATCTACGCGCCGATGATGGCCGACTGTGAACGGGCCCTGAAGCGGCCGGACAAGGCCATCGCGTACGACACGACTGAGATCCGCAGCCAGCTCGACGAGGCAGGCCAGATCGAGCTGTCGATCGTCGTCGCCGGTGCGCGACGCGATCAGAAACAGTACGACGCTGCGATCCGGTTGCTCGAGACCGAGCCGCTGCACACCAAGGGTCGGGCCGATTGGGTCCCGCGCCTGCGCTATGCGTACGCGGATTCGCTGCTCGCGGCCGGCCGGCGCGAGGAGGCCATCGAATGGTTCCACCGGACCGTTGCGGTTGACGGCAGTGCGCAGACTGACGCCGCAGAACGACTGGCCGAGCTCGAGTGAGCTCGTCCACAGGTTGACGGCAGTCCGTCATCGTCCACAGCACGACCTGAAACTCTGCCCCGCGCCAATGGCGCGGGGCAGAGTCATGTCATGACTGACTCACACAACCAGGTGACACTCGTCGGCAGAGTGTCGGCCGCACCCGAATCCCGTGTTCTGCCGAGCGGCGACGAGGTTGTCTCGTTCCGCATCATCGTGGCGCGCAACGCCGCAGCCTTGCGACGATCCAAACAGCGTGTCGACACCATCGAGTGTTCGGCCTGGACGGCCGCGATGCGCCGCGCTGTCCTCCGCCTCGAACCGGGCACCGAGGTCGCCGTGAGCGGTGAGCTCCGACGGAGGTTCTCACGCGGTGCCAACGGGGCGGTCAGCAGGGTGACCGTCGACCTCAACTCCTGTCAGCGGGTGGAGACCCCAGCGGTAGCCTCGGAGTCATGACACAGAGGTCGCAACGATCCAACGGCCTCGGGTGTTCGGACGTGGCGCTGAGCACGGTCTACGACCTCGCGATGGTCGACCTCGACGGGGTCGTCTACGTGGGCGCAGACGCTGTCCCGGGAGCTGCTGATTCGCTCGCTGGTGCGCAGGACAACGGTATGCATCTCGCCTACATCACCAACAACGCTTCGCGGCCGCCGGCCAAGGTAGCCGAGCACCTGCGCGAGCTGGGCATGCCACAGGTCGCTGACACTGACGTGGTCAACTCTGCCCAGGCAGTCGCACACCTGATGGCCGACGCACTGCCGGCCGACTCAGCCGTACTCGTCGTCGGCGGCGAAGGTCTGCTCGACGCGTTGGCTGACGTCGGTCTGCGAGTGGTCACGAGACTCGACGACAACCCGGCGGCAGTTGTGCAGGGATTCCATCCCGACATCGATTGGCGACAGTTGGCCGAAGCGTCCTACGCAATCCAGTCCGGGCTGCCGTGGTACGCCTCGAATACCGACCTCAGCGTGCCCACAGCGCGGGGTATCGCGCCCGGCAATGGTTCGTTGGTGCAAGCGGTGGCCAACGCGACGGGTGAGACTCCGATCGTGGCCGGCAAGCCGGAGGCCGCTCTGTTTCACGAGACGATGGCGAGGGTCGGCGGTGAGAGACCGTTGATGATCGGTGATCGCATCGACACCGACATCGACGGAGCGATTGGTGTCGGCATCGACAGCCTCGCGGTCCTGACCGGAGTGACATCGCTTCGCGAGCTGATCTCGCTGGCACCTGACCACCGGCCGACCTATGTGTCGAAAGACCTCGGCGGTGTCAATGAGATCCATCCACCGGTCCAGGTCGAAGGGACTGACGCGAAATGCGGTTCCGCACGGGCCTCCGTGGACGACGGTGTGCTGCGGCTCGAAGGCGCCGGGGTTGCGGACACCACCGGTCTGCGGGCGCTGATCGGACTCGCCTGGCATCACGTCGATCATTCCAGTGCTCGGCTGGAGCTCGATGGGACACTTGAGGCATGAGCGAGTCATTTGAGCCCGAGAGCGTTAGGGAGCCGGTTGCTGAGGCAGTCGAGCGCCCCAGCACCGGCCACCCACGCATCGACGAGGCACTGAGCAGGCTGGACGGGCTGGATGACCTCGAGATCACTCAGCACCCCGACGAGTTCGATGCGATTCATCGGGTGCTCCGTGAATCGCTGGCCAGTGCCGGCCGTGACGGAGACTCACTGGACGCCCCATGACCCGAAGGCTTCGGCTCGATGCCGAGCTCGTACGTCGAGGACTGGCACGGTCACGTGATCACGCCTCGACGCTGATCGACGACGGGATGGTGTCGGTGGCGGGCTCGGTGGCGACCAAGCCGGCGACCGGAGTGTCGACCGACCAGGCCATTGTGGTGCGGGAGACCGCAGCTCCGAGCTACGCGTCACGTGGCGCCTACAAGCTCCTCGGCGCGCTTGAGGTGTTCGAGCCGCTCGGACTGACGGTTGAGGGGCGCCGATGTTTGGATGCCGGAGCGTCGACCGGAGGGTTCACCGACGTGCTGCTGCGCAAGGGTGCCAGGGAGGTGTGCGCTGTCGACGTTGGATACGGCCAGCTGGTCTGGGCCTTGCAGTCAGACGACCGTGTCATCGTGTTCGACCGCACGAATGTACGCAATCTCGAGCGATCCGCCGTCGGGGGGCCGGTAAGCCTGGTCGTGTCCGATCTGTCGTTCATCTCCCTTACGGTGGTGATGGCGGCACTCACCAGGGTGTGCGAAGACGGAGGCGACATCGTGCTGATGATCAAGCCGCAGTTCGAGGTGGGCAAGAGCAAGCTCGGCAAGAAGGGCGTGGTGCGCGACCCGTTGCTCCATGCCGACGCAGTTCACCGGGTGTGCGTGTCCGCCCACGAGTTCGGCTGGGGCACCAGGGCTCTGGCCCCGAGTCCGTTGCCCGGTCCGGCCGGCAACGTCGAATACTTCTGCTGGTTGCGCCGTGACGCTGAGCCGCCCGACGAGGCGGCGGCCCACGCGGTCGTTGCTGCCGGTCCGCTCGTGGGTACGGAGGGCAACGCATGAGCGAAACAGCAGTGCGGCGAGTGTTGCTCGTCGTCCACGTTGCGCGCGACGAGGCAGCGATGCTCGCTGCGGCGTTCGCCGCTGACCTGCGGTCGGAGGGCCTCGAGGTCTGCGTGCTCGAGACCGAGGATGCGCAGCTGCGCGCCGCCGGCCTCGAGAACGGCAATACCGTGCAGGCCGTTCCTGGTGCCGCTGAGGGCTGTGAGCTGGCGGTTGTCTTCGGCGGTGACGGCACGATCCTTCGAGCTGCCGAGATGTGTCGGGGCACCACGACGCCCGTGCTCGGCGTCAACCTCGGCCACGTCGGATTTCTGGCCGAGGCCGACGCCGAAGACATCCATGACGTGGTGCGGGGCGTGGTCGATCGCACCTACACGGTCGAGGAACGCCTGACCGTCGACGTATCGGTGACCGTCGGTGGTGAACTCGTTGCCACCAACTGGGCGCTCAACGAAGCCTCAGTGGAAAAGGCGGCCAGGGAGCGCATGCTCGAACTCGTTGTCGAGATCGACAATCGTCCGGTCTCGAGGTGGGGATGTGACGGCATCGTCTGTGCGACGCCCACCGGTTCCACGGCCTACAACTTCAGCGCCGGCGGACCAATCGTGTGGCCGGAGGTCTCGGCGTTGTTGCTCGTGCCGATCAGCGCCCACGCCCTGTTCGCGCGGCCGCTCGTGGTTTCGCCCGACTCGACCTTGGCGATCGAGGTCGTGGGCGAACGCTCGACGGGTGTGCTCTGGTGCGATGGTCGGAGAGCCGCTGATCTGCCGCTGGGGGCGCGGGTCGAGGTCAGACGTGGGCAGGAGCCCGTACGTCTTGCTCGGCTGAAGCCGGCGTCGTTTGCCGACCGGCTCGTACGAAAGTTCGACCTTCCTGTCGCCGGATGGCGCGGCGCGGCCGAGCGTCGACAGCTGGGTGATGGCTGATGTGGCAACACCTCAAGCTGTCCTCGCTGGGCGTGATCGATTCTGCGGAGCTGGAGCTTTCCGAAGGATTCACCGTCATCACCGGCGAGACCGGTGCCGGCAAGACCATGGTGGTCACTGCACTCGGCCTCCTGAGGGGTGACCGCGCCGACCTCGGACTCGTGCGGCGCGGTGCTGACCAGGCCCGCGTCGAAGCCAGCATCGGGGTGCCGACAGATGCGGCGGCGATCGCTGCGGTCGAGGACGCCGGCGGACGAATTGACGAGGATGTCGTGATCCTCGGGCGGATCCTCTCCGCTCAAGGGCGGTCACGGGCCGTGGCCGGCGGCGCCACCGTCCCTGCTGCCTTGCTGGCCGAAGTCACCGACGAGCTGGTTGCTGTGCACGGCCAGTCCGATCAGCATCGGCTGCTTCGTCCGACTGAGCAGCGTGCTGCCCTCGACCGATTCGCTGGTGCGGAATTCCTCGAGGTGAGCCTGACCTACGAGCCGGTGCATCGCCGGTGGCGTGCCGTGGAGCGGACCCTGCAGGAGCTCCGCACCCACGCACAGGAGCGGGCGCGCGAGCTCGACGTTCTCCGCTTCGGCCTTGATGAGATCGCGGAAGTCGAGCCGCGTGCGGGCGAGGACGACGAGCTCAAGGCCGAGGAGAGCCGGCTGGCGCACTCGGAGTCCTTGGCGCTGGCCGCCGACGAGGCGCGGCGGGCGTTGGTCGACGAGGGGGACGTCGATGCCGCGCGCACCAAGGTGGCCGCCGCATCGACGGCGCTCCGGGATGCCACCGAACACGATCCGGCGCTCGGGTCCCTCGGTGCACGGGTTCTGGAGATCGGCATCCTGCTGGACGAGGTCGGCGCCGAGCTGGGCGGGTATGCCGGTGGCGTCGAGCTCAACCCCGAACGACTGGCAGAGGTGCAGGAGCGTCGGGCCGCGCTGTCGGGCCTGCAGCGCAAATACGGCCCCACCCTGGACGACGTGCTTGCTTGGGCGGACAAGAGCGCGGCGCGGCTCAACGAGCTCGGCAGTGACGATGAGTCGATCGCGGCGCTCGAAGCCGAGCAGGCCGAGCTGGAGCCCGAGGTACGCCGCCTGGCGGGGGAGATGTCACGGCTGCGCTCCGAAGCTGCCGAACGCCTGTCGACCCTGGTCGACGCCGAGATCGCCCAGCTCTCGATGCCGTCGGCGCGACTGTCCGTCGAGGTCTCATCGCCAGACGACGCCATACCCGGTCCGCATGGTGTCGACGACGTGGAGTTCCTGTTCGCCGCCAACAGTGGCACCGGCATGCGGCCGTTGCACAAGGGCGCGAGTGGGGGAGAGCTGTCGCGGTTGATGCTGGCTCTCGAGGTCGTTCTAGCCGATCGCACCACAGTGCCGACCCTGGTATTCGACGAGGTCGACGCCGGTATCGGAGGCAAGGCCGCGGTCGAGGTCGGACGTCGACTGGCCCGCCTCGCGGAACACGCCCAGGTCATCGCCGTCACACACCTGCCGCAGGTCGCGGCATTCGCTGATCATCATTTCGTCGTGACCAAGGATGACGACGGCACGGTGACCAGCAGCTCGGTGATCAACCTCGACGAGGACAGCCGGGTCGACGAATTGGCCCGGATGCTCGCGGGCCAGGAAGACTCGGCTACCGCCCAGGCGCACGCCCGCGAGCTCCTCGAGCTGGCCCGCGGCTAGCTCCCAGCGACCTCCGTCACACCGACGCGCGGCGCGACGAGCCTCCCGGCCATGGTCGAACCGCCGTGGCAACATTGGCGGCGATGGCCATCTGGAACCGCAAATCGCCCCTGCCACCCTCGGTGGAGGGGATCGTGGGCACGGTACGTTTCGCTCGCCACGACAAGGACATGTCCGCGCTCCGTGACGGTGACATCGCTGTCATCGACCAGCCTGAGCTCGACAGCACCCAGGCCCAGTCGTTGATCGACCGACGCGTAAGAGCTGTCATCAACGCCTCGCCGTCGAGCAGCGGTCGCATACCGAACACCGGTCCTCAGATGTTGTCCCACGCGGGCATCACGCTGATCGACATCACGAGCGACGGCATCTGGTCCCGGCTCAAGAGCGGCGACCGAGTGCGCATCGACGAAGGCAGCGTGTTCAAGGACGAGATCCTGGTGGCTTCAGGCGTCGAGCTCGACCAGAGCCGCACGACTGCTGACCTCGCCGCAGCCGAGTCAGGACTGGCCACCCGGCTTGACTCACTCACGGCGAACGCAACTGACCACATCCAGCGTGAGCACGCGATGCTGCTGGATGGGGCGAGCGTGCCACGACTCCGCACCCGGCTGCGCCACCGGCCGGTCGTGGTGGTTTCGCGTGGCTACGACGACGCATCGGACCTGCGCGGTCTGCGGAGATACATCGACGACACGGACCCGGTGCTGATCGGCGCCGGAGCGGGAGCAGATCTGCTGCTCGAGGCCGGGTATGTGCCGCGCATCGTCATCGGGTCGCTCGACAACCTCTCGGACAAGGCAATTCGCGCCGCCGGGGAAGTCGTGGTCACCACGGCGTCCGGCGTCGTCGACCTGCCCGAACGGCTGGAGCGCCATGGCAAGGAGGTCGCAACCTTCGTGTCGACCGGGTCCGATGACGATCTGGCGATCCTGCTCGCCGACACCAATGAGGCGGCCGTGATCATCCATGTGGGTGCGCCGGCGAATCTTTCCCAGTTCCTCGAGCGGCCGCCGACCGACGTCGCCCGGATGTTCGTTGCCCGGCTCCGGGCCGGCGCGAAGATCGTCGACGCCAAGGCCGTGCACCACTTCACTTCCAATCGGATGTCGGTCTGGCCGCTCCTGCTGTTGCTGGTGGCCGGTGTCGTCGCGGTCGTGGCGGCCATCGCGGTCACGCCTGTCGGCCATGACTGGTTCGGCTCGTTCGGTGACCATCTCGCCGACCTCGGTACCTGGATCAAAGGACTCTTCTCGTGATCAACTTCCGCTACCACCTCGTCTCGATCGCCGCGATCCTGTTGGCGCTGGCGGCTGGCATCGCGCTGGGCTCTGGCCCGCTCGATCGGGCCGACTCATCGCTCAACGGTGACGGCAGTGGCTCGACATCCGACGTCGATCCCGCCCTGGCGTCATTCGAGTCGGCGTATGCCGCGCGTACATCCGGGCCGCTGCTGAAGGATGCGCTCAAGAATCAGTCCGTGGTCATCTTCACGGTGCCGGGCACGAGCGCGGTCGACGTGCGGGGGATCAGCGCCGATCTGAAGACAGCCGGCGCGGAGGTGACCGGCCAGGTCGAGCTCAGCGCAAAGCTGCTGGATCCGGCCGGACGCGGTTTCGCCGAGGGCATCGCACAGCAGGCGGCGAGTGACGTGCCCGGTGTGAGTGCCGCCGGCGACAGCTACGGACGCATTGGCGCAGCGATCGCGCGCGGATTCGTGGCCGCAAAGGCAGTTCCAGTCGACCAGACGGCAACGACGATCTCGTCGGCGTTCAAGCAGGGCTCACTGCTGAGCCTCACCACTGCGCCGAAGAAGCTGGCCACCCTGGCGATCGTCGTCACCGGCCCGCAACGATCTGGCGGTTCGGACCAGAGCAGCGTCATCGCGGCGCTCGCCGGCACCCTCGGGGGAGCGGGCAAGGGCGTCGTGGTGGCCGGACCGTCGTCGTCGAGCACCAGTGGAGGTGCCGTGAAGGCCGTACGCGATGGAAGCTCCGCCACGTCCGTCTCTACCGTCGACGTGACCGATTCTCCCGCGGGTCGCGTGGTCACCGTGTTGGCTGCGGCGCAGCAGGTCAAGGGGCAGGCGGGTTCGTGGGGGACATCTCGCAGCACGGACGGGGCTCTGCCGCGCTGACGTGGGCCGTGCGACACGCGTTGCGTTGTCCATAAATGGGTTCTTCTTGGTAGGCTGGAATCCCGTGGAGGCCTGATGCTTTTCTGAGCATCGCGAGCCCTCGACATCGGTTTTCGACCACGGGAGTCACCTTGGCAGGTAGCGCGGTTACCAAGCACGTTTTCGTCACCGGCGGGGTGGCATCCTCGCTCGGCAAAGGTTTGACCGCCTCTTCCCTCGGTCGACTCCTCAAGTCCCGGGGCCTGCGCGTCACGATGCAGAAGCTCGACCCGTACCTCAACGTCGACCCGGGGACGATGAACCCGTTCCAGCACGGCGAGGTGTTCGTCACCGACGACGGCACCGAGACCGATCTCGACATCGGGCACTATGAGCGATTCCTCGACGTCGACCTATCCGGCAACGCCAATGTCACGACCGGGCAGGTCTACTCCGAGGTGATTGCCCGCGAGCGGCGCGGGGACTACCTCGGCGACACCGTCCAGGTCATTCCGCACATCACCAACGAGATCAAGTCCCGCATCCGCGCCATGGCCGGACCGGATGTCGACGTCGTCATCACCGAGATCGGTGGCACCGTCGGCGACATCGAGTCGTTGCCCTTCCTCGAGGCCGCGCGTCAGGTGCGCCACGATGTCGGCCGCGGCAATGTGTTTTTCCTGCACGTGTCGCTCGTGCCGTGGATCGGTCCGTCCGGCGAGCTCAAGACGAAACCCACCCAGCACTCGGTCGCCGCGCTGCGCTCGATCGGCATCCAGCCGGATGCGATCGTCTGCCGTGCCGACCGCGACATTCCCGACAGCATCAAGCGCAAGATCTCGCTGATGTGCGACGTCGACCAGGAAGCCGTGGTCACCGCGAGTGATGCCCCGTCGATCTACGACATCCCGAAGGTCTTGCACGCCGAGGGGCTCGACGCCTACGTCGTACGCCGTCTCGATCTGCCGTTCCGCGATGTCGACTGGACTCAGTGGGACGAGCTGCTGCGCCGGGTGCACGAGCCGGCTGAAGAGCTGACCATCGCTCTGGTCGGCAAGTACATCGACCTGCCCGACGCCTACCTCTCGGTGGTGGAGGCGCTGCGCGCCGGTGGGTTCGCCCACGAGGCCAAGGTCAACATCGAGTGGGTGCCCTCCGACGACTGCGCGACGCCCGAGGGCGCCGCCCGCCGGCTCGGCGACGTCGACGGGGTGTGCGTGCCCGGCGGCTTCGGCATCCGGGGCATCGAGGGCAAGGTGGGTGCGCTCAGCTACGCGCGCACCCATGGCATCCCGACGCTCGGCCTGTGCCTGGGACT
>JAWWPE010000177.1:0-7916 GCA_033850895.1 Nocardioidaceae bacterium
CTGCTGTTCAAGATGGGCGCCGTGCCGTTCCACACCTGGACGCCGGACGTCTACCAAGGAGCCCCCACGCCGGTCACGGCCTTCATGGCGGCCGGCACCAAGGCCGCGGCGTTGCTGGCGATGCTCCGGGTGTTCTTCGTGGCCTTCGGCGGATCGTCCTGGGACTGGCGGCCAACCGTCATCACTGTCGCCGTCATCACCATGTTCCTCGGTGCGGTGGTGTCGATCTCGCAGACCGACGTCAAGCGCATGCTGGCGTACTCCTCGATCGCGCACGCGGGCTTCCTGCTGGTCGGCCTCGCCGGGGCGTACGCCGGGGTGACCGGATCGATCCGGGTCACCTCGCTGTCGAGCATCCTGTTCTACCTGACGGTCTACGGTGTCGCCTCGATCGGCGCGTTCGCGGTCGTCACGGTCGTACGCGACGCAAGTGGCGAGAGCACGCACCTGTCGCGATGGGCCGGCCTCGGCAAGGTGTCTCCGCTGCTGGCCGGGTCGTTCGCGCTGTTCATGCTGTCGTTCGCCGGCATCCCGCTCACGGCGGGCTTCATCGGCAAGTGGGCGGTCTTCAGCGCCGCGTGGTCCGGCGGACTGTGGCCGTTGGTGGTCTTCGGTGTGCTGGCCAGCGCCCTGGCGGCGTACTTCTACGTGCGTGTCATCGTGCTGATGTTCTTCACCGATCCGGTCGGGGACGGCCCGACGGTGGCCGTGCCGAGCATCTTGACTACCGTGGTGATCGCTTTCGCTGCGGTGGCAACGATCGGACTCGGTATCATTCCAGGACCGGTTCTCGATCTTGCGCAGCATGCTGGCGCGTTCGTGCGCTGACCGTTCCTGAGGAGTGCTCGCGTGTCCAGTCTTGGTGTCTCGTTCACCGACCCTGCCCTGGAGAAGCGCGTCCAGATCGGCGTGCAGGCGGTGGAGGCGCAGCTCGCCGCCGAGGTCGACAGCCCGGAGAAGTTCGTCGCCGAAGCGGCCGCGCACCTGCTCAACGCGGGTGGCAAGCGGTTCCGGCCGCTGCTGGTCATGTTGTGCGCCGAGTTCGGTGACCCCAGCCATCCCGACATCGTTCCGTCGGCCGTCGTCGTCGAGCTGACCCATCTGGCGACGCTCTATCACGACGACGTCATGGACGAGGCCGCCATGCGGCGTGGAGCACCGAGCGCCAATGCCCGGTGGGACAACTCCGTGGCGATCCTGGTGGGTGACTATCTGTTCGCCCAGGCGTCGGCACTCGTCTCAGACCTGGGTCCGGAGGCCGTACGCATCCAGGCGCGTACGTTCTCCCGACTGGTCCAGGGCCAGATCCGCGAGACGCTCGGACCGGACGAGGGCGACGACGCCCTGGCTCACTACCTCTCCGTGGTCGCCGACAAGACCGGCTCGCTGATCGCCACTGCGGCACGATTCGGGGCCAAGATGGCTGGAGCATCCGCGGAGATCGAGGCAACGCTGACCGAGTTCGGTGAGCGCATCGGCGCGGCATTCCAGCTCAGCGACGACATCATCGACATTGCGAGCGAGACCGGCGACTCGGGCAAGACGCCCGGCACCGATCTGCGTGAGGGTGTCCCGACGTTGCCGACCCTCATCGCGCTGCGGTCGACCGATCCGGAGGGCGAGCGGCTGCGATCGCTGCTGGCGAAACCGCTGACCGACGACGACGAGCTGGCCGAGGCGATCACGCTGCTGCGCGCACACCCGGCGATGCGGGAGGCACGCGCGCACGTCCAGGCAGAGGCCGATGCTGCTCAGGCGTTGCTCGACACGCTGCCCGCGTGCTCCGCACGCGATGCGCTCCAGGCGCTGAGCGACACCGTCGCCACCCGCCTCGGCTGATCAGATCGGTACGGGCTCCGCGACGACCTTGCGCCGGCGAGCCCGGATCGCATCGAGGGTGAAGATCACCAGCGCGAGCCAGACCAGGACGAACCCGATCCAGCGGGCACCATTCATGTCCTCGTCGAAGATCGTGAGCCCGGTGATGAACTGGATGATCGGGCCGAGGTACTGCAAGAGGCCGATCGTGGTCAGTGACAGGCGGGTCGCAGCGGCGCCGAACAGCAACAGCGGGATCGCCGTGACGACACCGGTGCCCATAAGCAGCGTGACGTTGCCGACGCCCGCGTGGCCGAACGTCAGGTCGTGCCGAAACTGCAGCACGATCAGGAACGACAGGGCCACCGGGAACAGGATCAGCGTCTCCATGCCGAGGCCCTCGAACGCTCCGAGATCGGCCTTCTTCTTGAGGAATCCGTAGGTCGCGAAGGAGAACGCCACGAGCAGTGCGATCCACGGCGGGCGCCCGTAGTCGACGGCCAGGACGATGACGGCGAGCGCCCCGATCGCGATGGCACCCCACTGGACGGGGCGCAGCGTCTCCTTGAGCACGAACACACCCAGCAGCACCGTGACCAGCGGGTTGATGAAGTAGCCCAACGAGGTCTCGATGACGTGGCCGTTGGTGACGCCGTAGATGAAACCGCCCCAGTTGAGCGCGATCGTGATCGAGGCGAACGTCAAGATCACCATCAGCCGACGGTCGTGCCAGATGGCCCGGAACTTCTCCCAGCGACCCATCACGGTGATCAGGACCAGGACGAACAGCATCGACCAGACGAACCGGTGCGCCAGGATCTCCAGGGACCCGGCGGGGTCGAGCAGCGGCCAGTAGAGCGGGAAGAAGCCCCAACAGAGATAGGCGGCGACTCCAAGTCCCACACCGCTCCTGGAGTCGTTCACAGGCTGAGACTACGCCCGCGCGCCGACCCGCTCGACAGCTTGTGGAGCCACCATCGAACGTTGGCCGGAATTGGCGGAGATCTGTCCGTTCTGCGATCCCTTGCGGGTCAGGGCAAGGCCGATCGCGGCGATCGCGGCCAGCGTCATGACCGCGACTCCGTACTCGCGCGCGGTGGTCAGCACGCCGCCGACGTCGACGACCAGGAAGCCGGCGATGACGGCCGGCAACCCCATCGCGAGGTACGACACCACATACATCAGCGACAGCACGCCGGCGCGCTCGTGCGGGGCCACGAGGGGAACGACCGTGCGGATCGACCCTTGGAACCCGCCGCCGAATCCGGCGCCGGCGACGATGCCCCCGGCGAACAGCACGATGGTCGAGCTCAACGAGATCGCGACCAGCGTGATGCCCACACCGACGATCAGCGCGAGCATGCCGGCGAGCATCAACGCCCGTGGCTCGGAGTTGCGGGCCAGCAACACGATGACCGCGGCCGACCCGGCGAGCGCGGACAACGAGAGACCGGCCAGCACGAAGGAGTCCGAGCCGGACAGCATCCGAACCAGAGTGGGGCCCAGCGAGCCGTAGAACCCGGCCAATGACCACACCGCGACCAGGGCCGGAATCGCCACCAGGACGTGTCGACGTACGTTCGCGGGCATCCCGAACTGGATCCGCAGCGAGGCGAGTGCGCCCGGGCGGGGCGAGGACGACTCGCGCATGAACAGCACGCCGATGCCCTGCGCGACGAAGGTGGCGAACAGCACGACGTACACCAGATGTGTGGGCTCGGGCAGGAACTCCACGAACAACCCGGACAGCAGCGCGCCGCTGGCAGTGCCGGTCATGGGTGCCACCGCGTTGAGGGTCGTGCCCTTGATCCGGTCGAGGTCCAGCATCCCGGCTCCGACCGCGCCGATCGCGGCGCCGGTCGACAGCCCTTGGGCGATGCGCGCGAACATCAGCTCCGGCACGCCGTGCGCCGTCGCGAACACCAGCATGATCGGCGCCTGCACGGCGAGTGCGGCCAGCAGGACCGGCCGGCGGCCGATGTGATCGGACAACGAGCCGACCGTCAGGAGCGCAGCGAGCACGGCGATCGCATAGATGCCGAACACGACGGTCGTGGTGATCGGTGAGAAGCCCCATTCGGCCTGGTAGACGGCATACAGCGGGGTCGGCGCGCTGGACCCGGCGAGCAGGGCCACGACGATCGAGGCCTGCAGGTACAGCGCCGCGGTCGTGGAGAGTCGCCCGATGTGGAGCGGTCGGATGGTGGTGAGGACGGTCATGGCGATCCTTGGAGTTGAGTAGACAGGTCTGTCTGTTCTCTGGACTCTAGACAGGTCTGTCTGGTACTGTCAAGTCATGAGCACGATGACCCCGGACGCCTCGGATCAAGCCCTGTCGACACCGGCGAAGCCGTCCGCCCGCGAGCGACTGCTCGCCGCCGCCGACGAGCTGTTCTATGCCGAGGGGATCCACACGGTTGGCATCGACCGGATCATCGAGCACGCCGGTGTCGCGAAGGCGTCGCTCTACAACACGTTCGGCAGCAAGGACGAGCTCGTTCGCGCTTACCTCACCGGCCGCCACGAGTCACGACAGGTGCGCATCACAAAGCGGCTGGCGGAGTACGACACGCCCCGTGAGAAGCTGTTGGGGGTCTTCGACGCACTCATGGACTACGTCGCGCTCCCGACGTTCCGCGGTTGCGCATTCGCCAACGCCAGCGCGGAGTCACAGCCAGGTGGGGTGGTGGACGAGGTGTCCACCAGCAACCGCACCTGGACCCGCGCCCTGTTGACCGACCTGGCTCGCGAGGCCGGCGCGAACGACCCGGCCGCCCACGCTCAACAGCTGATGCTCGTGTACGACGGGACGATCACCGGGGCCCGGATGGATCACCGACCCGCCGTGGGGGCGGACGCCCGCCGTACCGCGGAGATCCTGATCGACAGCGCGACCGCCTGACCGTTCGGCTTGCGCTGGAGCGCGCTCCAGGTCGTAGCGTTGAGGCATGACTGAAACGACTTCCAAGAACTGGTTCATCACCGGCACATCCCGCGGTTTCGGCCGCGAATGGGCGATTGCCGCCCTGGACCGCGGAGACCGGGTCGCCGCCACGGCCCGCGACACCAGCTCGCTCGACGACCTGGTGCAGAAGTATGGCGATGCGATCCTGCCCATCGCCCTCGACGTCAACGATCGCGAGGCAGATTTCGCCGCCGTCGCCGAGGCGCACGCGAAGTTCGGCCGGCTCGACATCGTCGTCAACAACGCCGGCTACGGGCACTTCGGCTTCATCGAAGAGGTCACCGAGGATGAGGCCCGAGCGCAGCTCGAGACCAATCTGTTCGGTGCGCTCTGGGTGACCCAGGCCGCGCTGCCGTTCCTGCGCGAGCAGGGATCGGGCCACGTCATCCAGGTCTCGTCGATCGGCGGCATCTCGGCATTCCCGATCGTCGGGCTCTACCACGCCTCCAAGTGGGCGCTGGAAGGCTTCTCCCAGGCCCTGGCCCAGGAGGTCGCGGACTTCGGCATCCACGTCACGTTGATCGAGCCCGGTGGCTTCACCACCGACTGGAGCGGTGACTCCGCGAAGCGTTCGGCGGAGCACCCGGCGTACGACGATATGCGCGAGAAGACAGCTCAGTGGCGCGCCACCCGCAACGCCGCTCCCGGCGATCCGGCCGCCTCCGCCGCCGCGATCCTGAAGGTCGTCGACGCCAAGGAGCCGCCGCTGCGGGTGTTCTTCGGTGCGGCTCCGCTCGACATCGCCAAGGCCGACTACGCCAGCCGACTCGAGACGTGGGAGAAGTGGAACGACGTCTCCTTGCTGGCCCAGGGCGACCACTGAGCCGTACGGTGACCTGATGGACGTTGACGACCACATCCGGGTGTTCAACGCGGCGGTGCTGAGCCACGACTGGTCGTCATTCGTCGAGCGGTTCACCGACGATGCAGCCGTCGAGTTCGTCGGTGTGCCGGCCGGCCCGTACGTCGGCCGGAACGCCATCTCCGCGGCCTATCAGCAGAACCCTCCGGACGACACGATCGAGCGGGCCGGCGCTCCGACAGTCGAGGCCGCGGAACTGGTCGTGCCGTACCGCTGGGTCACCTCCGGCGCGACCGGCACGATGCGCTTCACTGAGCGCGACCAGAAGATCGGCCGCCTGGTCATCACGTTCGACACCACCTGACACACCGGGCGGACGATCTTCCCTAGACTCACCCCATGCGCGCCTACCTCGACGACTACGCGACAGTCGGCGTGATCATCCTCGCGGGAGTGGTGCTCGCATCGGGAATGCTTGGCGTCAACCGGTTGATGCGGCCAAGGGTGCCGGCGCGCGAGAAGACACTGACCTATGAGTCGGGCGTCGATCCGGTTGGCGAGGGCTGGTCGCAGTCGAACGTCCGCTATTTCGTCTACGCGTTCCTCTACGTCATCTTCGCGGTCGACGCGGTGTTCCTGTTCCCGTGGGCGGTCGTGCTCGAGGACATCGGTCGGCCCGCCGCCCTCGAGATGGGCATCTTCGTCGGGATCCTCGTGGTCGGACTCGCGTACGCCTGGCGCAAGGGGGTGCTGTCATGGACGTCGAGCCGCTGATCACGGGCCCGGTCGACCTGCCGATGCCTACCCTCGGCCTCGGGTCGGAGCTCGCGCCCAAGCCGGCGCGCTACATCCTCAACTGGGGCCGCAAGTACTCCCTGTGGGTCTTCAACTTCGGCCTCGCGTGCTGCGCGATCGAGTTCATCGCCACCTCCATGTCGCGGCACGACTTCATCCGGCTCGGCGTCATCCCGTTCGCGATGGGTCCGCGCCAGGCCGATCTGATGGTCGTCTCCGGCACGGTGACCGACAAGATGGCCCCGGCGATCAAGCGTTTGTACGACCAGATGCCGGAGCCCAAGTACGTCATCAGCTTCGGCTCTTGCGCCAACTCCGGCGGACCCTACTGGGACTCCTACTGCGTCACCAAGGGCGTCGACCAGATCATCCCGGTCGATGTGTACGTGCCCGGGTGCCCACCACGTCCCGAGGCCCTGCTCAACGGCATCGTGACACTGCAGGCCAAGATCGCCGGCGAAGACCTGGGCGAGCGCTACAGGCGCTCGACGACATCGCTGCTGAGCCCGCGGATCGAGCCGCCGGCGTGACTCTCGACGACAACTCTTTCGGCCCGCCGCACCGGGTGGTCGACGTCACCGACTGGCACGATGCGGTCGCCGACCTCAGGCGTGAGGGCTACACGTACTTCGACTGGCTGTCGGCGGTCGATGAGCATCCCGAGGGATTCCGGCTGGTCGTGCACCTGGCTCGTCTCGAACCCTTCGACCACCTGTTGCTCGCGACGTATGTCGACCGCGAGAAGCCGGCCGTCGCGTCGATCGCCGATGTCTTCGCGGGGGCGGCGTGGCACGAGCGGGAGACCCGCGAGATGTTCGGCATCGACTTCGGCCTGGCGCTCGAACCCCTGCTGCTGCCCGACGGCTTCGAGGGACATCCACTGCGCAAGGAGTTCGTACTCGCTTCACGTGTCGCCAAGGCCTGGCCGGGCGCCAAGGAGCCGGGCGAGAGTGATGCCGACTCGACGCATTCGCCCGGTCGCCGCCGGATCAAGCCGCCGGGGGTGCCCGATCCGTCCGAATGGGGCCCGGAAGCCGGACTCGAGGCCGCCGATGAGTGACCTCGCCGACATCGTGGTCCGCTGCGTGCTCGTGGTCGGTGCGTTCATGACGCTGCCGCTGCTGGTGGGGCAGATGGAGCACAAGGTGATGGCCCACATGCAGAGCCGGGTCGGACCGATGAAGGCCGGCGCGTTCCACGGCTGGGCCCAGCTGGTCGCCGACGGCGTGAAGTTCGTGCAGAAGGAGAGCATCGTGCCTGCGGCGGCGGACAATGCGGTGTTCCGGATCGCTCCGGCCGTGGCGCTGGTGCCCTACCTCGTGGCGATGATCGCCATCCCGCTCGGCCCGTTCTTCGGCAAGACCGACCTGATCGGCCAGGACCTGGACGTCGGTCTGTTCTTCGTGCTGGCCGCGATGAGCGTCGGCGTGCTCGGCTCGCTGATGGGCGGGCTGGGCAGCGGCAACAAGTACTCCTACATCGGCGGGATGCGGGTCGCCGCCCAGCTGATGAGCTACGAGCTGCCGATGGTGCTGG
>JAWWPE010000186.1:0-2520 GCA_033850895.1 Nocardioidaceae bacterium
GTACGCCACGACGATGCCCCGGCGAGTGCGGCATCCTTCGCCGTGCCGGGCAGGACGGTCGCCGTGCTCGAGGTGCCGGGGCGTACCTGACCGCCCGCGACGGTGATCGTCTTGCCGGCCGGGCAGCCGTACGAGGCCTGCGCCACGGCGACCCGGCTGGGCGGCCGCTGGTGCTCCGAATGGGACGGAATCAGGTAGGCGAGGAAGGCCAATCCGGCCGCGATCACCGGGATGAGGAATGCGCGGTACTCCTTCATACCGTCACCTCTTCCTCGGCCTCGTCGAGCTCGTCGACCCGGCGTCGTACCGGCGCGGTCATGACGATCGCGGCCAGCCACAACACGAGCTGCAAGCCGGTGACCCCTCGGTGCCACCACGGCGCAGAGACGTCCGGGTGTGCGGGCGCGATCGAGAGGGTCCACACCCGAGAACCCGGACGGTTGCTGCCCGCAGGCAGGAGATAAGGGGCGGCATCGACGCGCTGGCCCACCTCGGGATCGACGCCAGGTGCGTAGATGGCATCGATGCCGACCGCGCTCAGCTTCTTGACGTCGGCCGGCGTGGCCTGCGCGAGGAGGCGGCGGATGGCCGCGGACAGCTCAGCATTCTGACCCGACGATCGCGACACGGCCTCCTGGCCGAGGAACGGTCCGTCGCCGGTCACCACGCGATAGTCGACACCGCCTGCGATGGTGCCCGTCAGAACGAGGGTGTCACCGGGGCGTTCGGCGAGGAACACGGGTACGACCGTCGAGGAACCGCCCTCGAGCGGATCGAAGTCGCCGTGCCCGAGCCACCACGCCCCCGAGCCGAGCGGCAGCACCAGGGCAACCAGCGCCACGGCCACCAGGGCCGGACGTCGCCAGTCGAAGACTGCTGGCGCGGCGACCAACACCGCCGTCGCGAGCCCGCCGATCCAGAGCACGACCGGGATGCCCACCCACGGCACGATGTCCGCGGGTCCGGCATGCGTCGAGTACGTCATCATGGTGCCGAGCAACGCTCCGGCCAGACCGAGCACGGCCACCAGCCAGCACAGCTCGACCGCCTGGCGGGTGCGGCGCGGCAGGATCGCGGCGACCGCCAGCACGAGCAGGGGGATGGTCAGCCAGGAAGGCGCGAACGTCGCACCGCCGGCTCGGCCCAGCACGACATCGAGCACCTTGTCGCCGCCGGGCACCGGGTAGCCGGCTTCCCACCACATCCGCCACGGCCGCAACGCACGCTGATAGAGCCAGGGACCGAGCAGGACCAGCGGCACCACGGCCGAGATGACCAGCTGGCGGCTGACCCACTTGCCCTCGGAGTACAGCAGGATCAGCAGCCCGCCGAAGCTGAGCAACAGCACGACCGGCGCGAACGCCGAGGCCAACGCGATCCAGATCCCGAGTCGAAGTGCCAGCTGCCAACCGGGCATCTCGGCCAGCTGCCAAGCGGTGTTGACGATGATCGGCAGGACGATGAGTGCGACGACCGTGCCGAGCCGGCCCTGGCTGATGGCGCCGATCGCCGCAACGCTGAACCCGTATGACACCGCCCAGACGATGCGTGCCGCACGATGCGGGGTGACCTGCCGGCCGAGCCGGTGCGCGGTGAGTGCAGCGAGCGGAACCGCGAACAGCATCAGCGAGGCGACCACCAGACCGGGGTGGAACCAGAACGGTGTCGCGACCACGGCGAGCGGGATGATGAACGCCGGCGGGAGAGCCGAGCTCGGTTGCCCGACGTCATGACCGCCCTCGAACAACAGCTTCCACCAGTCGCCTGTTGACCCCGGCGAAGGCGGCAGCGCACCACCGTGCAGACCGCTGCCGAGCAGTCCGCGACCGGCCACCAGCGACAGGAC
The DNA here is from genome assembly GCA_033850895.1 of Nocardioidaceae bacterium. Taxonomy (GTDB): domain Bacteria; phylum Actinomycetota; class Actinomycetes; order Propionibacteriales; family Nocardioidaceae; genus Aeromicrobium. Next base: position 1,847 of record JAWWPE010000186.1, read on the forward strand.
GACGAGGACGAGGACCGTGGTCAACCACGGCCGGCGGGCCAGGAGGGACGGTCCGTCGTCGAGGTCGTCGGCCTCCTCGGGCGCCTGGTCGAGGGTCGTCGATCGCCGACCCACCGTGGCGATCGCCTCGGGCTTGACCAGGGCGGTCACCGTCTCGCGAGCGGCGTCGAAGCCATGTTGGTACGGCAACCAGGGAGCAGCGAGCAGATGGCGCATCTCGCGATGCGTGCGCACCGACGTCGCGGCTCGCCGGCGACGGGCTCGCAACAGTCGTAGCGGATGCAGATAGGCCGAACGCAGCGCCAGCAGCTCATCGCTCGCCGCCTCCGGATCCTTGCCGACGAGCAGCGCAATCACCCGGAGCAGTGACCCGAAGAACAGGCGAACGTACTGGAACAGGAATCGAGGCATCGGCGAGTTGGCGAGCAGGGTGTAGATCGCGGCGCGACGGGCTTCCCAGTGCGGCACGTCTCCCGCTGACCGCGGTCGCGTGCCCTTGCGGCTGGACTCGGCGTGGAACAGGACGGCCGTCGGGGCGGTACGCGTACGATAGCCCGCCCGGGCCACCCGCCAACCGAAGTCGATGTCGTCGAAGAACAGCGGCAGATTGCTGTCGAAGCCGCCGAGCTCGTCCCACACGTCCCGCCGTACGAGCATGCCGGCGGTGTTGACGG
>JAWWPE010000307.1:0-2922 GCA_033850895.1 Nocardioidaceae bacterium
CCCGCCGATCGCCTCGCTGTAGGGGTTGTCGTCATCGTTACCGAGGTTGCCGCCCCAGTAGACGGTGTCGCCGCTCACGGCGAGGGAGGCGACCCAGTCGTCACCCTCGGTGCCGAACTGGTGCGCCCACTTCGTGCTCAGGTCAGCGGGGTCGAGCGCCATCAGTACGGCGTCGTACGAACCCTCGCCGCCGACAGCCTCGCCCGGGACCATCTCGCCGATCGCCACGCCACCGACCACGATCTCGCCGCCGGCCGAGACCAGCGACCCGAGGGTGCCGGTGCCGTCCATCGTCCGCGAGAGCCGGTGCGCACCGGTTGTGAGGTCGAACGAGTCGACGCGCCAGTTCCCGAACTGCCCGCCGACCGTGCTGCCGGTGACGATCGTGTCGCCGTCGACGGTGACGGCGGTCGGAGTCGTGTAGCCGTCGACGCCGGCGAGGTCCGTCGACCACACCTCCGTGCCGTCCGGCTGGTAGCGGGTGAGGAACGTCTTCCCGTCGGCGCCACCGGCCACGACGGCGCCCCAGTCGCCGGCGTCGAGCACGATGTTGGTGACGTTCCAGCCCCCACCGTCGGGGTAGACCTTCCGGTCCAGCAGGTGTCCGTCGAGGTCGTAGCGGGCGAGCATCGGGTGCAGCAGGTCGCCGTTGACGGCGTGCGTCCCGGCGACCCAGACGACGTCACCGGAGACCCCGACGTCGTTGTAGCTCTCGTTCTCGTCGTTGGGCACCTGCACGCCCCACGACACGTCGGGCTCGCCCGGCTCGTAGACCGCCTGGGCGGGGGCGGTGCCCCCCAGTGCGGAGAGCAGCGAGACGGCGAGGGCGACGGCCGCGGTGAGCGCGGCTCCCCGAGAGGTGCGGAGCATGCGCCCAGTAAAGGTCACACCCGACCCACGCGGCAGAGAATCGCCAGATCGTCGGAGACGGATTTCCGACGTCCCGTCAGGCTGTCGCCAGCGGGCACCCGGCGCGCTCGCCCCCTGGGCCGGCCTCGCGGTCGAGGTCGTCGCGTACGTCGTCGCCGTACTGCTGCGCGGCCACGACGCCTGATCGTGCAGGCGCCCTGTCAGCTCTTTGGGGTCGGGACCTGGAAGAGCTCGAGGGTGACGCCGTTCGGGTCCTTGAAGTAGACGAAGGAGCATCCGGCGAGCGGGCCCTCGTCGATCAGCAGCGGCTCGGCCAGGAAGGCCACGCCCCGCGCCTTCATCTCCTCGTAGCTCTGGTGGATGTCGTCCACGTGCAGGCAGACATGCGTCGAACCCACGTCCGCGTTGCTGCGCTCGTTGCTCTCCCGGCGGGGGTTCGAGTACTTCAGGAGCTCGATCGACGAGCCGCCGAACCGCAGGAACGCGAGCTCCAGCTGGGCATCGGGTACGCCGACCGCGGTCGAGAGCTGTGCGCCCGACGAGGTGGCCCGGAACTCGCAGGTGGTGCCGAACATCCGGGTGTACCACGCCACGGACTCGTCCATGTCGCGCACGGTGATGCCGACGTGGTGCAGCTCTCCGACCCCGCTCACGCCATCTCCCTCCGTCATCCCTGAATGTTCAGCAGGACTCTACGCCGGAGGTCGATGTTCGGGAAGTCCGACGCAAACATTGCGGATCAGGCGTCACATGTGTTTAGTGACACTTACCCACGAGAAAGGGACGTCCATGGGCCGAGTGCAAGACGCCGCCATCCTCGTCACCGGCGCCGGCAGCGGGATGGGCCGCGCGATCGCGGCCAGGCTCGCCGCCGAGGGAGCCACCGTGGGAGTCCTCGACCTCGATCTCGCCGCCGCCGAAGCGGCGTGCGCCGAGCTCACCGAGAGCGGGAGCACCGCGATTCCCCTCGCGGCGGACGTCAGCGACCGCGCCCAGGTGATCGAGGCTTTCGACAGGTTCGTCGCGTCAGCCGGGCGGCTGGACGTCCTGTTCAACAACGCCGGCTTCAACAAGCCCCTGCGGTTCCTGGACGTGACCGACGAGAACTGGCACGCGATCATGGACGTCAACGCCCTCGGCACCCTGATCGGGATCCAGGAGGGTGCCCGACGGATGATCCCGACCGGCGGCGGGAAGATCATCAACACCTCCTCCATCGCGGGGCGGCAGGGCTACCCCAGCTTCGCCCCCTACTGCGCCAGCAAGTTCGCCGTCAACGCGCTGACCCAGGCGGCCGCCCGCGGACTCGCCGAGCACGACATCACGGTCAACGCCTTCGCGCCCGGCGTCGTGCAGACTCCGCTCTGGACCCAGCTGGACGCCGACCTGCTCTCGATCGGCGACGCCAGCGAACCCGGCCAGGCGATGGCCGAGTTCGGCGCGGACATCCTGCGTGGGCGGGTGGCAACTCCCGACGACATCACCGGCACGGCGCTCTACCTCGCCTCCAGCGACTCCGACTACCTGACCGGTCAGGTGATCATGATCGACGGCGGCATGGTCCTGGTGTGACTGCGGTAGGAGTCCGCACCCGAGCAGAGCGGACAGTCTCGGACTTCCTTCGCCCATCCGTGGAGTAGAGGCGGATCCCGGCATGACCGCCGCCAGCATCTGTGTCGGTGCGGTGTCTGCTGCGGCATGGACCGCCCGTGAATGACGGCCATGTCCGTGCGAGACCTATCGCAGAGCATCCGGCTCGTTGGATGCTCGACACGGCGTCGTTCCAGGCGTCCGGCGACTGGACGGGGTCACACGGTGACAGGCGAACCGGACGGCCTGTCTCCGAGCCAGGGCCTCGTGCCGCAGGGCTCGGCTGCCGCCACCGTCAACGCCGAACCGAGGCGTGTCGGCGTTGGGCCAAGGACCTCGGCGATCTCAACATCGCCGGCGCGTTGCCGTTCTCGCTGGCCCCGGCCATCGCGCCCGCCATCCTGACGCTGGGCGATGGCAGCTACCGGGTCCTGTTCATGCTCGCCGGCGGGTGCGCCCTCG
>JAWWPE010000458.1:0-5375 GCA_033850895.1 Nocardioidaceae bacterium
AGCGGCGGCAGGAATCGCATCGTCAAGGGTCCGAATCCACAACCGAACCCCAGCACCTCGAACAGCAAGGTCCAGATGATGACCTTCTGGAACACCACCGGCTCGAACCACCAGTCGTTCAGATTGCCGAGCCCGCCGATGCCGGGGGTCGAGGCCGCGAACAACAGCCCGCCGAGGATGTAGAGACCGATCTTGACGGCGTAGAGGATGTAGATCGCGTAGGGAGTTCCGAAGCCGTTGATCGCCCAGTGCTGCTGAAGCGCCTTGGTGCGTTCGGCTCGCGGCTTGGCGCGCCAGGCGTTGATGTCGAAGTCAGGCAAGGTCGGCGAGATCAGACCCATGGTTCTCCTCTGCTGCTCCCGGCTCCGAACACTAGGGCCTCCCTGTGAGCCGCGCCACATCATTCGTGCTCATATCGCAAGACGGGAAAATAGAACTTGTTCTAGTCTCCTAGCCTTGAGGTATGACGAGGAAGCTTCGGGTGGCCGTGATCGGCGCCGGGCCGGCGGGCATCTATGCCGCAGACATCCTGACGAAGTCGGAGGTCGACGTCACGATCGACATCCTCGACCGGGATCCCACCCCCTTCGGCCTGATCCGCTACGGCGTCGCGCCGGACCACCCGCGGATCAAGGAGATCATCAAGGCCCTCAAGCGCGTGCTCTCCAACGACGACATCCGGTTCTTCGGCAACGTCAACTACGGTGCCGACCTCAAGCTCGACCACCTGCAGCAGTTCTACGACGCGGTGATCTTCGCGACGGGTGCGCGAGCTGACCGTGACCTCGACATCCCGGGCATCGAGCTCAAGGGGTCGTACGGCGCTGCGGACTTCGTGTCCTGGTACGACGGCCACCCTGACGCCCCGCGCGACTGGCCGTTCGACCCCGCGGCCAAGACCGTTGCAGTGCTGGGCGTCGGCAACGTGGGCCTCGACGTCGCGCGCATGCTCGCGAAGACCGCGGACGAGCAGCTCACCACCGAGATCCCGGACAACGTGCACGCCGGGCTCAGCGCCAACGCGACCACCGACGTCCACGTGTTCGCCCGCCGCGGACCGGCCCAGGTGAAGTTCACCCCGATGGAGCTCCGCGAGCTGTCGCACTCCCCCAACATCGACGTCATCGTGCATCCGGAAGGCTTCGAGCTCGACGAGGGTTCGATGGATGCGATCCGCGGCTCCAAGTCGGTCAAGCTGGTAGTCGACGTGCTGCAGAACTACCTCGCCAAGGAGCCGACCGGCGCCGCCCACCGCATCCACATCCACTTCTGCCAGAACCCCGTCGAGGTGCTCGGCGAGGATGGGCGCGTCGTCGGTCTGCGTACGGAGGTCACCGAGCTCGACGGTACGGGCAACGCCCGCGGCACCGGTGAGTTCGTGGACTGGCCCGTGCAGGCGGTCTACCGCGCGGTCGGCTACCGCTCCGACAACCTCGCCGGCATCCCGTTCGACGACCACCTCGCGGTCGTACCCAATGACGGCGGCCGGGTCATCGAGATCGACGGCACGCCTCTCCCCGGTGCGTACGTCACCGGCTGGATCAAGCGCGGCCCGGTCGGCCTGATCGGGCACACCAAGTCTGATGCGGCCCAGACGATCGAGCTGTTGCTCGCGGACGTCGACTCGCTCGTCGCACCCGTGTCGCCCGAGCGCGAGGCTGTCGACCGCTATCTCGAGGGGCGAGGGATCGAGTTCACGACCTGGGAGGGCTGGGAGCAGCTCGACGCCCACGAGATCGCCCTCGGTGAGGCTGCCGGCCGCGAACGCATCAAGGTCGTGCCTCGCGACGAGATGGTCCGCATCTCCCGGAGCTGACGCGTAACCTCAGTGCGTGGGCGAGGAAGACTTCAGGGACCTGTACGTCCGGCTTGCCGGGCAGATCTTCTCCTTCGCCGCGCTCAGACTGTCCCCCGAGCAGGCCAAGGACATCGTCAGCTGCACGTTCGAGGTGGTGTGGAAGAAGCGCCACACCGGCCCAGCCGAGCCATCGGAGCGGCCGGCGTGGATCTTCGGAATAGCCAAGAATCAGGTCCGGCAAGAGCTGCAGCGCATCCGCCGCAAGCATCACGACAACCGATTCATCGCCGAGTATCCGCATCCGGACGCACCGGGAAGCCCTGACATCGCGGACGCCGTTGCGCTCAGCGATGTCGGACGACGCATCTGGAATCATCTGAGCCCCGCCGAGCGTGAGCTGGTGAACGTGGCCTTCCTGCGCGAGCTGGGCAACGAACAGGCCGCCCAGATGCTGGGCATCACCACCACGGCGTACACGACCCGCGTCTCGCGCCTACGCCAGAGGATTGCTGCCCTGCACAGCAGGGAAAGCGAACTCACCACCGCAGAGACTGGGGCACGCCATGACTGAACACGGTCGCGGCAGCGCACCCGACGCGATCGATCTGCTCCGTCGCGAGGTCGAGGCGGCCGGTCTGGACCCTTCGGCAGCGCCCGAGCGATTCGGGATCACGCTCGAGAGCCCCGAAGAATTGCTCGCTCGGGTCAAGGGCGAGCGAGACGATACGCCGAGCGGATGGCGTTGGCGCCGAGGCGCCGTTCTGGTTGCCGGCTCGGTGGCGGCTGCGGCAGCCCTCGTGCTGGGCCTGGTGCAGCCCTGGCACTCGCCTCCAGCATCAGCGACTCCGCCGCCGATTCTCAATTTCGAGTTCGCAACCGCGGCGAACATCGCCTACGCGCCCGGCAAGGACGCGACGACTGAGCTCCACAGGCTCGCCCGGGTCGCGGCAGAGTCTCGCCCGCCGGTGGGCACCGGGAGCACCCAGCACATCGTGACCGACAACTGGTTCGAATCCATCGAGGACGACAAGGACTCGATCAAGACCGTCCTGATACCGCAGATCGTCCAGCTCAGTCTCAGGCCGGATGGCTCGGAACGGATCATCCAACGCGACGGCGCACCACTCTCGCCCAGTGGCCGGGGGCTGCCGAAGCACGGCAGCTGGGACCAGGCGCCCAGGCTGGGTGAAGACGTCCTGCCCGCAGACTCGATGGACGCCGAATTCGCGGTGAACCTCCCCCACGACGTGCCCAGGCTGCGGGCCGCGCTGCTCAAGGATGCCTACTGCCGAAGCACGAAGCTGGACACCGTCAGCACGCATTGCCTCTTCGAGCGCATCAACGCGCTCTACACGACGTGGATCGTGCCCCCCCAGCTCTCGTCACACCTGTGGACGATGATTGCTGCCGAGCAGGGCGTACGCCTTCTCGGCGGAGTGACCGACCGCGCTGGGAGACGAGGCGTCGGCATATCGCTGATCGCCGGAGATGAGCCGCAGACCCGGCACATCCTGATCATCAGCCCCACCACCGGTCAGCTGCTCGGCAGCGAGGACATCCTGATCAAGACCACGAGCAGGAGCGACGTCAAGGCGCCCGCCATTGCAACGTTCACCGCGATCCTGGACACCCGATACACCGAGCACTGAGATCGCCGCGACGGCGGTCACGGAAAATACTTTGCGTTCAGGTGTGAACTTTGCCCGCCAAACGCGATGTGCCATTGGAGAACGTCACGGAAGGGTTCCCGATGTCCGATCGCACCATCACGCACATCCGCCAGCACGGTCCCCGCCACGAACACATCGAGCGCTATGTGTGGGTCAACGACGTGGGGGCGGGAGATGCCAGCGACAAGGCCACGATGATCGACTGGATGGAAAAGGGCGGCTCCGTCTACGTCGAGACCGGCGGTGATCGCGTACCAGTGGGTGTCGTACGCCCGCATGTCGGCGAGCCCTATCTCCGCAGCCACGCCGACGGCAAGTGGACCAATGACCTCCTGGCGCTACCCCGTTTCTAGAAACCGCTAGGCGCGCCGGGGGAACTGGGTGAAGTCGGGCTTGCGCTTGGCCTTGTACGCCTCGCGACCCTCCTGGGCCTCCGCGTTGCCGTAGAACAGCAGATTGGTGTCGTGGGCCAGCTGCTGGATGCCGGCGTAGCCGTCCTCGTGCGCATGGAAGCTGGCCTTGCTGAGCCGCAGGGCGTACGGCGACAGCTGCAGCATCTCGCGGCACCACTTGATGGTCTCGGCCTCGAGCTCGGCGAGGGGCACGACGGTGTTGATGAGACCCATGTCGAGGGCGGCCGCCGCGTCGTACTGCCGGCACAGGAACCAGATCTCCTTGGCCTTCTTCGGCCCGACCAGATCGGACAGGATGCTGGCGCCGAAGCCTCCGTCGAATGAGCCGACCTTGGGACCGACCTGTCCGTACACCGCATTGTCGGCCGAGATCGTCAGGTCACAGACCAGATGGAGCACGTGGCCGCCGCCGATGGCCCAGCCGGCGACCATGGCGACGATCGGCTTGGGGGTGCGGCGCATCTGCACGTGCAGGTCGGTGACATGGAAGCGTCCGGTGGCACCGGCATCGGTCTTGTAACCACTATCGCCCCGCACCCGCTGGTCACCACCGGAGCAGAACGCCTTGTCGCCCTGGCCGGTCAGGATGATCACGCCGACCGACTCGTCCTCGCGCGCCACGGTGAGCGCCTGCGAGATCTCGATGATGGTCTGCGGCCTGAACGCGTTGTGCACCTCTGGACGGCAGATCATGATCTTGGCGATGCCGTCGTCCGTGGTCTCGTACGAGATGTCTTCGTAGTCGCCGGAGGCGTGCCAGGTGACGGGTTCAGTGGTGGTCATTCCGCCACTTTAATGAGTGTGCGAGCGGCGACCGCGACGGGTGTCAGCCCCCGGCGAGGACCTGGACGTGGCACGGGCCACCGGCCTTCGGGGCCGGCACGTCGAGGATCGCGAACTTCGTCGACCCGCCTGGAGAGACGTTGGCGACCTGCATGGTGCGGGCATCCTCCGAGCCGCCCGCGGCATCACCGACGTAGACCGTGACTTGGTAGGTGGCCTTGTTCTTGCCCGAGTTGGTGAGGTAGCCGCTGGCGTTCCACCGACCCTTCTTGTCGGCTGCGCAACGGAACGAGGACAACGCCTCGGGGGCAGGCGTGCCGGTCGGCGCCGCGACCGTCGGCTTGACGGTCGCCTTCTTGGTCGGTGTCGTCCTGCTCGGCGCCTTCGTGGTCTTCGTGGGCGATGTGGCTGGATCGCTGCCGCCCCCGCAGCCCGCCAGCACGGATGCCAGCACGACAGCCACCACGAACGTACGCATGACGTCATCCCATCACGGTCGAGCGCCGACCGTCCGGAGGCGCGCGATCGCCGCGAGGGGTGGGTCGCCTTGATCGACGGGAGACAATTAGTATGACGTCCTAGGAAATTCAGAGGAGAACGCCATGAGCGGGATTGAACGGGTAGGGGTCATCGGCGGAGGGCTGATGGGTTCGGGCATCACCGAGGTGGCGTCACGTGCCGGGCTCGACGTGGTGACCGTCGAGGTGTCCG
>JAWWPE010000031.1:0-4063 GCA_033850895.1 Nocardioidaceae bacterium
GCGAGGACGGCGAAGGAATGGCCTCGGACGAGTTCGGCTACTTCACCATCATCCTCGCCGTGGCCGGCAACGAGACCACCCGCAACGCGATCACCCACGGCATGAACGCGTTCTTCAACAACCCCGACCAGTGGGAGCTCTACAAGAAGGAGCGGCCTCGCTCGGCGGTTGACGAGATCATCCGCATCGCCACCCCCGTGACGTCCTTCCAGCGGACTGCGCTCGCCGACACCCAGATCGGTGATGTGCTCGTCAAGAAGGGTCAGCGGGTCGGCCTGTTCTACGCCAGTGCCAATCACGACGCCGATGTCTTCGAGAACCCCGAAGAGTTCAACATCATGCGCGACCCCAACCCGCACGTCGCCTTCGGTGGTCACGGTGCGCACTACTGCATCGGCGCCAACCTGGCCCGGCTCGAGATCGAGATCATGTTCAACGCGATCGCCGACGCCATGCCGGACATCGCCAAGCTGGCCGAGCCGCGCCGCCTGCGCCACGGCTGGATCAACGGCATCAAGGAGCTCCAGGTCAAGTACGCCTAGACCGCCTCAACCGATCACGGCCGGCCACCCGCGAGGGTGGCCGGCCGTTTCGGTGTTCGACCGTCGGCCGGTGACCTGGGTCCAACGGAACGACCATCGGTCGCACCTAGCTCACCGCCGACGTGGGCGCTGCGACCTCAGTGGTTCGGCTTGTCGGCTCCGACGACCCACATGGCGAAGAACTGCGAGCCTCCGCCGTAGGCGTGTCCGAGCGCCTTGCGGGCACCGTCGACCTGGTGCTCGCCGGCTTCGCCCATGACCTGCAGGGCGGCCTCGCCGAAGCGCAGCATGCCGCTGGCGCCGATCGGGTTGGACGACAGCACGCCGCCGCTCATGTTGACCGGGATCTTGCCCTCGATCCGGGTCTCTCCGGCCTCGGTGAGCTTCCAGCCGTCGCCCTCCTCGGCGAAGCCCAGGTTCTCGAGCCACATCGGCTCGAACCAGGAGAACGGTACGTAGATCTCGGCGCAGTCGATCTCGTCGATCGGCGACGTGATGCCGGCCTGCTTCCAGAGGGCAGCGGAGGCGTCGCGTCCGGCCTGCGGGTTGACCTGGTCGCGCTCCGCAGCCGTGGTCGGCTCACTGCGCATCTGGGTGCCGTGGATCCAGGCGGGATTGTTGATGTCGGATCTGGCGACGGCATCCTCCGACGCGATGACCAGCGCGATGGCACCGTCTGAGGACGGGCAGGTCTCGTCGTACCGGATCGGGTCCCACAGCATCTGCGAGGCCAGGACCGACTCGACCGTGGTGTCGGGGTTCTGCAGGTGTGCGTACGGGTTCTTCAACGCGTTCTGGCGATCCTTCGCGGCGACGATCGCACCGATGTGGGTCGGGGCACCCGAGCGACGGATGTACGAGCGCACGTGCGGCGCGAAGTAGCCTCCGGCACCGGCGTGAACCGGCATGATGAACGGGACCGGCACCGAGAGCGCCCACATCGCGTTGGACTCTGACTGCTTCTCGAACGCAACGGTCAGCACCCTCTCGTGGATGCCGGCCTCGACGAGCGAGGTGGCGACGATCGCGGTGGATCCACCTACCGAGCCGGCGGTGTGGACGCGGAGCAACGGCTTGCCCGGCGCTCCGAGCGCCTCGGCGAGGTAGAGCTCCGGCATCATGACGCCCTCGAACAGGTCGGGCGCCTTGCCGATGACGATCGCGTCGATGTCGTCGAATGTCACCTGCGCGTCGGCCATGGCACGGTCGATGGCTTCGCGCAGGAGCCCGGCCATCGACACGTCGCCGCGCTTGGCCCGGTGATGGGTCTGACCCACGCCGATCACGGCGGCGAGCTTCGTCATGATCGGCCTTCCATCGTGAGCACGAGATTCTGTTGCAAGGCAGGTCCTGAGGTTGCGTGCGCGAGTGCGCGTTGCGAGTCGCCGGCCCACACCTGTCGGGCAGCTTCGCCGATGCGGTTGAGTCCGGCGGTGAACAGTGGGTTGGCGGTGAGCGCTCCACCCGAGGGGTTGATGCGCACGTCGTCAGCGAGCCCGAGGGCGTCCTTGAGGATCAGCTCCTGGTGCGAGAACGGGGCGTGCAGCTCGGCGAGATCGACGCCGTCGACTCCGGCAGCGACACCGGCGGACCTGGTGCTCTCGGAGACCTTGAGGTCTCGGCTGTTGAGAGCGCCGGGCTCGATGCGGTGCTCGAAGCCGGTGATCCACGCCTTGGCGCCCTTGAGCTTGTCGAAGCCCGGTGCGTCGGCGGCGGTGATGATCATCGCGGCGGCACCATCGGAAACGGGTGCGCAGTCCCAGCGGCGGAGCGGGTCGGCGTACATCGGTTGCGCGAGAACGTCCTCGGCGGTCGTGGCGCCCTTGCGGATCGCGCTGTCGTTGCTGGCGGCATCGCTCATCGAGCGCGCAACGACCTCGGCCATCTGGGCTTCGTCGAAGGTCCCGCCCTCGAGTCCCGAACGTGCCTGGATCGCAGCGACCGAGACAGCGTCGGCCCACAACGGCGTGACGGTGTAGGGGTCCATCTGCAGCGACATGACCCGGCGGAGCACGCCGGCGCTCGCCTTGCCGAAGCCGTACACGAGCGCGGAGTCAACGAGGCCGGTCTGGATCTTGACCCACGCCTCATACAGCGCCCAGGCGGCGTCCATCTCGACGTGTGACTCCATGACCGGCGGCAGCGCGCCGATCGCGTCGACAGCCGACACGAACGAGAATGCCCGCCCGGCGAGGTAGTCGCTCGACCCCGAGCACCAGAAACCGATGTCGGCCTTCGTCCAGCCGGTCTGATCCCACAGCTCCTGGAAGATCGGGACGAGCAGCTCCACGCAGGTGGGGGATCCGTCGAACTCTTTCATCTGTCGCTGGGCGAACCCAACGATCGCTACATCTCTCGTCACAGGTGCACCTTGTAGGTCTCGTAGTCGGCGTCCGGCTCACCCGTCGGCTCGAAGTGGCTGATGTTCGCGATCGTGGTGCCCCATTCGTCGCGGGGCTTCCAGACCGCCTTGACCCGCAGGCCCATGCGTACGTCCGCGGCATCGATGCCGAGGATGAGGTGGAGGAAGGCGATGTCGGCGCCGTCGAGGAGCACATAGGCCGACACATACGGGATGGGGATCTGCTGCCCGGCGAACGGCACGTTGACGATGCAGAACGTGGTGATGGTGCCGTGGTCGGCGACCTCGACCTCGTCGGTGGTCGGCACGCCGTCGACGGGGCAGGCGCCGCGCGGTGGCACGTAGACCTTCTCGCAGACCGGGCAGCGCTGGCCGATGAGCCTGCCGTCGGCGAGCCCGCGGAAGAACTTCGACTCCTCCGGTGAGGCGGCGTAGTCATAGGAGAGGTTGACCGGGGCAATGATGCCCTCGACCGCGTCGCCCTCGAGGCCGGGCGTCGTGGCGGGCGAGTCGCCCTCGGGCTCGAACCAGCGGATGTCGGTGATGACGCCGGCGGGCTCATCCGCCCATACGGCGCGGACGCGCATACCGGTGCGGATGTCGGCGGCCGAGTCGACGGCCACCGCGTGGAGCAGGGGCTTGTCGGCACGGTCGAGCACGATCTGGGCGAAGGCGAACGGCTTGTCGAGCGGTTGACCCGGCACCGGCTCGGGCACCCAGGCCCAGCTCTGGACGACGCCCACATCGGCCACCGGTCGGAGCTCGGTGATCGGGTCATACGTGATGGAGTCGAACTCCGGCGGGGGCACGGCAACCGTTCCATCCGACAGCACGCCGCCGAGGATCTGACGGCGCTTGAGGCCGGTCATGAATCCGCCGAGGGTGGGGCCGAGGGAACGGGTGTAGTCGAATTCGACGTTCAACGGGGCGTGCAGGGTTCCTAGTTCGCTCACGCAGGAAAGTGAAACACGTTCTAGTTTTGCCCGCAAGGCCCAGAGGGTTGTGACTCAGGCCGGGGTGAAGCTGGCCATTGTGCGGTCGGGCTCCCAGAACGCCTTCATCGAGGTGACCCGGCCGTCGTCGTTGACGACGTAGACCATGATCAGGTCCGTCGTGGTGTGCGAGCCGTCCGCGAACGACGTCTTGATGCTGCCGATGT
>JAWWPE010000171.1:0-4336 GCA_033850895.1 Nocardioidaceae bacterium
ATCGACGAGATGGTCCGCCAGGGCGTCGACCCACGAGCCACCTCGCTCAAGGTCGGCATCTTCGGCGCCGAGCCGTGGACCAACGAGATGCGCCGCGACATGGAGCAACGGCTCGACATCGACGCGGTCGACATCTACGGGTTGTCGGAGGTGATGGGTCCCGGTGTCGCGCAGGAATGCGTCGAGACCAAGGACGGTCTGCACGTCTGGGAGGACCACTTCTATCCCGAGATCGTCGACTCGTTCACCGGCGAGGTGCTGCCCGACGGCGAGGAGGGCGAGCTGGTGTTCACCTCGCTGACCAAGCAGGCCATGCCGGTGCTGCGCTATCGCACCCGGGACCTGACCCGGCTGCTGCCCGGCACGGCGCGCCCGATGCGTCGGATCGAGAAGATCACCGGGCGCAGCGACGACATGATCATCCTGCGCGGGGTCAACCTGTTCCCGACGCAGATCGAGGAGATACTGCTGTCCACGACGGAGCTGTCTCCCCATTTCCAGTGCGTGCTGACCCGCGAGGGCGTGCTAGACGAGATGACCGTACGCGTCGAGCATCGCGAGGACGTGCCGGTCGACGTCGCTGCCACGGCAGGTGAGCGCGTACGCGACGTGGTCAAGGCCACGATCGGCGTGAGCGTCACGGTCGACGTCGTGGCGCCGGACGTCATCGAGCGGTCGGTCGGCAAGATGCGACGGATCGTCGACGAACGCCCCAAGCGCTGACCCCTCAGAGGGTGGTGACGGTGACCTCGCCGGTGAACATCGTCATCGAGGCGACGTCGAACGTCTGCGCGTCTGCCGCGGTCGCGGCCATCTCTGGAGACTTCATCGCCGTCTTGAGGGCGTCGGCGTCGTCGAACCACAGCTCGGCGACGAAGTAGGGCGCGTCACCGCCGAGGCCCCGCGGATGGGACTGCAGGAATCGGCGCAGACCGGGCAGCTTCGAGCCCAGTGGCACGTGGACATCGGCGTAGTGCTGGTCGAACTGAGCGGGATCGGCGGGCGCGCCGTACTGGATCGTGATGCGGTGCATGGGGCTCCTCAGAGGGTCTTGGCGACGAGGGTCAGGACGTCGTACGTCGCGACCGGCTTGCCCTCGTCGTTGGCGACGACGGCATCCCAGCGCACCTCACCGTAGTCGGCACTGTTGCGCGGGGTGATCTGCTTGACCGTCAGGGTCACGTCGATCGTGTCGCCGGCCTTGACCGGGGTCAGGAACCGCAGGTTGTCGACGCCGAAGTTGGCCAGCACCGGGCCTGGATTGGGCTCGACGAACAGGCCGGCCGCCAGCGACACGACGAGATAGCCGTGCGCGACGATGCCGCCGAACAGCGGGTTGGCCGCCGCAGCCTCCGGGTCGGTGTGGGCGTAGAACGTGTCACCGGTGAACTCCGCGAAGTGGCCGATGTCGTCGAGGGTCACCGTGCGCGACGCCGTGCGGATGGTGTCGCCGATGCGGAGCTCGGCGAGGCTCTTGCGGAACGGGTGCACGTCGTCGAGGGTCTGCCGCGATCCCTTGATCCATTGGCCGGTGATCGCTGTGAGCATGTCGGGCGAGGCCTGGATCGCGGTGCGCTGCATGTGGTGAAGGACGCCGCGGATGCCGCCGAGCTCCTCACCGCCACCGGCCCTCCCGGGGCCGCCGTGCACGAGCACCGGGAGTGGCGAACCGTGGCCCGTCGACTCGGGCGCGGCGTCACGGTCGAGGACCAGGACGCGGCCGTGCCACGGCGCGAGACCCAGCGTGACGGTGCGGGCGACCTCGGCGTCGTGCGTGACGAGCGAACCGGCGAGGCTGCCCTGACCGCGAGCGGCGAGTGCGATGGCCTCGTCGAGCGAGTCGTACGCCAGCACGGTGCTGACCGGTCCGAATGCCTCGACCTCGTGCGGCTCGGACGCACCCGCCGAAGCGCGAAGCAGGACTGGAGACATGAACGACCCGGCCTCGGAGTCCGCGTCGACGACGTCGACCTGGTCGGGATCGCCGTACACGATCTCGGCCGAGCCGCGCAGGATCTGCACCGCCTTGCGCACCTCGTCTCGCTGCTCGACGCTGGCGAGCGCTCCCATGCGTACGTCGGGGTTGGCCGGGTTGCCGACGGTGATCTTGGCGAGGCGTGTGCTGATCGCGGCGATGACGTCGTCGGCAATGCCCGTCGGCACGATCGCCCGACGGATGGCCGTGCACTTCTGCCCGGCCTTGACGGTCATCTCGGCAACGACGCCCTTGACGTACAGGTCGAACTCGGGGTCATCAGGCGTGACATCGGGGCCGAGGATCGAGCAGTTGAGCGAGTCGGCCTCGACGCCGAGCTGGACGCCGCCGTGCAGCACGGACGGGTGCTGGCGGAGCGCGGCGCCGGTCGCGGCCGAGCCGGTGAATGCGACCGAGTCCTGCGCGCCGAGCTGGTCGAGCAGCCCCTCGGGGCTCCCGCACAACAGCTGCAGCGACCCCTCCGGCATCAGGCCCGACTCGATGATCCGGCGCACCACCAGCTCGGTCAGGTAGGCGGTCTGGCTGGCCGGCTTGACGATCGTCGGCAACCCGGCGAGGAAGGCGGGGGCGAGCTTCTCGAGCATGCCCCAGACCGGGAAGTTGAATGCGTTGATCTGCACCGCGACGCCAGGGCGCGAGGTCCATACGTGCTGGCCGAGGAACACGCCGGTCTTGCCGAGCTGCTCGGTCGCGCCGTCGAGGATCACCGTGTCGTTGGGCAGCTCGCGGGTGCCCTTGCCGGCATAGCTGAAGACCGTGCCGATACCGCCGTCGATGTCGACCTGGGAGTCGCGGAGCGTCGCGCCGGTGCGGGCGGACAGTGCGTAGAGCTCGTCCTTGTCCTCGCCGAGATGCTTCGCGACCGCCTTGAGGATGCCGGCACGCTGGTGGAACGTCAGCGCGCGGATCGCGGGGCCGCCGACCGTACGGGCGTGGTCGACCATCGCGGCCAGGTCGAGGCCGGTCGAGGAGATGCGGGCGACCTCCTCGCCGGTGCTGGCGTCCAGGAGGGGTGTGCCCTCGTCGGTGGCGCGGAACCAGGCGCCGGCGGCATAGCTTTCGAGCAGTGCACTCACGGGTCGGTGGCCTCTCATCGGATGTATCTGCGTTGCGCTAACGCGGTCTCGCGTGCCAGACTATTACAGACCGTTCGGTCAGTAAATCCCTAGATTGGGAATCCTGGAGGGGACATGACACTCGCGCCCGAGATGGACGAAGCCGAGCTCCAGGCCGGGTTCGAGTCCACCATCGCCCAGCACGATCGCATCGAACCACGTGACTGGATGCCCGAGGCGTACCGCAAGACCGTCGTCCGCCAGGTTGCCCAGCACGCACATTCGGAAATCATCGGCATGCAGCCCGAAGGCGCTTGGATCACCCGCGCACCGTCGCTGCGCCGCAAGGCCATCCTGCTAGCCAAGGTGCAGGACGAAGCCGGTCACGGGCTCTATCTCTACTCCGCGTGCGAGACCCTCGGCGTCTCCCGCGTCGAGCTCACCGAGATGCTGATCAACGGCCGACAGAAGTACTCGTCGATCTTCAACTACCCGGCGCTCTCGTATGCCGACGTCGGCACGATCGGCTGGCTCGTCGACGGCGCCGCGATCTGCAACCAGGTGCCGCTGTGCCGTACGTCGTACGGGCCGTACGGTCGCGCGATGATCCGGGTCTGCAAGGAGGAGTCGTTCCACCAGCGCCAGGGTTTTGAGCTGCTGGCCACGATGATGCGCGGCACCGACGAGCAGCGAGCCATGGTGCAGGAATCGGTCAACCGGTTCTGGTGGCCGGCGCTGATGATGTTCGGCCCGCCGGATGACGACTCGCCCAACACCGCGCAGTCGATGGCGTGGGGCATCAAGCGCAACACCAACGACGACCTGCGCCAGCGCATGGTCGACATGACCGTGCCGCAGGCCAAGGTGCTCGGTGTGACCTTGCCTGACCCCGACCTGAAGTGGAACGAAGCGCGCCAGTCGCACGACTTCGGCCAGCCGGACTGGGACGAGTTCAAGGACGTCATCAGCGGCAACGGGCCGTGCAACACCCAGCGGATCGCGCACCGTCGCAAGGCGTGGGACGACGGCGCCTGGGTGCGCGAGGCGGCGACGGCCTTCGCCGCACGTGCGACGGAGGAGTCAGCATGACCGGAGTCGAGGCCGAGTGGCCGCTGTATGAGGTGTTCGTCCGCGGAAAGCGTGGTCTCAACCACGTGCACGTCGGGTCACTGCACGCTGCCGACGACGAGATGGCCGTACGGCACGCCCGCGACGTCTACACCCGGCGCAACGAGGGCGTCAGCATCTGGGTCGTGCGCTCCACCGGCATCACCGCGTCGAGCCC
>JAWWPE010000404.1:0-6391 GCA_033850895.1 Nocardioidaceae bacterium
GGAATCTACCTTCACCCGAACGAGGCGGGGATGCGTGCCGTGGCCGACCAGGTGGTGAAAGCCTTCGGCGCCAAGTCCTGACGGGGCCGAGCTCAGACCGCGAGGCGGTGCTTGCGGCGGGTCACCAACGCCACCGTGATGGCGCTGACCGCGCCCGCGATGACGGCCACCGCGGCGGCCTTGCCCACCCGGGTGTCGAGCCCGAGCCGCCGCCGAAGTGCCACCGGCCGGGCGAACACCAGGATCGGCCAGCCATTCTCCTCAGCCATCCGGCGAAGTGTCTTGTCCGGGTTGACCGCGAAGGGGTGGCCGACCGCTTCGAGCATCGGCGCATCGGTCTCGGAGTCGGAGTACGCGTACGAGTCCGCGAGGTCGTACCCCCGCTCGGCCGCGAGCTCCCGCATCGCCTTGGCCTTGTTGGGCCCGTATGCGTAGAACTCGACGTCGCCGGTGTAGCGGCCCTCCTTGGCGACGAGGGTCGTGGCGATGACGTGGTCGACACCGAGCATCGAGCCGATGGGTTCGACCACCTCGGTGCCGGACGCCGACACGATGATGACGTCGCGGCCGGCGGCCTGATGCTCCTCGATCAGGTCGACGGCTTCGTCGAACACGATCGGGTCGATGATCGAGTGCAACGTCTCGGCGACCGACTGGCGTACGACCTCGACGTCCCAGCCGGCGACCATCTGGGTGAGGTAGGCCCGCATCTTCTCCAGCTGGTCGTGGTCGGCGCCGTTGATCGAGAACATGAACTGGGCGTATGCACTGCGCAGCACCGCGCGCCGGCTCAACAGGCCGCCCTCGAAGAACGGCTTGCTGAAGGCAAGCGTGCTCGACTTGGCGATGATCGTCTTGTCCAGGTCGAAGAATGCGGCGGACCTCTGGGGGCTCACGTCTTCAGGATAGGCACGTCCACAGGTCCGGCGGGTCAGGTTGGGCGTCCACAGCGGCGGGATCTGCCCTGTCGGGCGGACGGGCGGTCTCGTGATGCTGGCCGTATGCCCGACGATGACCTGCCCCTGATCGCCACCGCCGACGAGCGGCTGCTCGACGATTCGTTGCGCTGGTTCGCGGCGGTTGGCGTGACCCCCGAGGTGGCGGCCGACGTCGTCGCGGCGCGTCGGTCGTGGCGCCAGGCGTCGGTCATCGTGGTCGGCGAGGATCTCGCCGGGCCGTTGGCGCAGGCCGAGCTGCCGCGGCGGGACAACGTGCTGCTCGTGACCCGTGAGCCGGAGCGCTGGTGGTCGAGCGCGGTCGAGCTCGGCGCGGTGGGCGTGTTCTCCTTCGTTGACGAGGAGCGCATCCTCGAGGCGTTGGCCTCCGCGCTCGACGGCCGTGGCGAAGCGTGCCTGGTCAGCGTGATCGGTGGATCCGGCGGAGTTGGCGCGTCGACGCTGGCGACATCGCTGGCGCTCGCGGGCAGTCGGCGGGGTCTGCGGGCGCTGCTGTTCGACGCCGACCCGCTGGGTGGCGGGCTGGACCTGGTCCTCGGGGCGGAGCAGGCCGAAGGGCTCCGGTGGCGTGATCTCGACGCCACGCGCGGACGGCTCAGCGCCGGGTCGCTCGCCGACGTGCTGCCGACCCGTGGCGGGTTGGCGACGTTGTCGTGGGATCGCGCGGTGCCGACGGCGCTGCCCGAGTCGGTTCCGTCGGTGTTGACCGCGGCCGTACGCGGCTTCGATCTCGTGGTCGCCGACGTGCCGCGCCATCTCGATTCGCACGGCGCCGACATCCTTGGCCGGTCGGTGTTGACGGTTGTCGTGGTGGCTGAGGAGATCTGCGCGCTGGGCGCGGCTCGGCACGTCCTTGCGCGCGTCGCGGACTGTGCGTCATCCATCGCGGTGGTGAGTGTCAGCCGTCGGGGCGGGATCGGGCCCGAGGCGGTCAGTGAGGCGTTGGGCCGGCCGATCCTTGCACGGCATCGACTCGACCGGCGGCTGCGGGGCGCGGTTGACCGGGGCCACGGGCCGGGCGGATCACGATCTGCACGACGCACGTCCGCCGCCGTCCTCGATGCGCTCGGCCTGGATCGGGCATGACCGACGCCGCGCTGGTCGAGCGGATTCGACAGCGGTTGGCGTCCGAGACCGGGGAGCCGACCGCGCACAGCGTGGCGGCGGCCCTTCGCGCCGAGCACCAGCTCGCCGGGAGCGGCACGGTCCTGGCTCTGGTCGATCAGCTGCGCCGGGACACCCGGGGCGCCGGTCCGCTCGAACCGTTGCTGGCTACGGCGGGCGTCACCGACGTGCTGGTCAACGGTCCCGACGAGGTCTACCTCGACCGCGGCCGGGGACTGGAGCGGTCGTCGGTTCGCTTTGCCGATGAGGAGTCCGTACGCCGGCTGGCCCAACGACTCGCGGCGCAGGCCGGGCGTCGCCTTGATGACGCCAGCCCTTGGGTCGACGCCCGCCTCGCCGACGGCACGCGCCTGCACGCGGTGCTGTCACCGCTCGCACGGCCCGGCACGTTGGTGTCGCTCCGGGTGCCTGCGCGACGATCGTTCTCGCTCGCCGAGCTGATGGCTGCTGGGTCGCTGAGTGACGCCGCGGCCGAGTGCTTGCAGCGAGTCATCGAGGCCCGCGTCGCGTTCGTGGTCAGCGGTGGCACCGGATCAGGCAAGACCACGTTGTTGGCGGCGCTGTTGTCGATCGTCGACCCGGGCGAGCGCCTAGTCATCGTCGAAGACGCCACGGAGCTCCGGCCCGATCATCCGCACGTCGTGGGCCTCGAGGCCCGGCCGGCCAATATCGAGGGGGCAGGCCTGGTGACGGTGCGCGACCTGGTCAGGCAGGCGCTGCGAATGCGGCCCGATCGGCTGGTGGTCGGCGAGGTCCGCGGAGCCGAGGTAGTCGATCTGCTCGCCGCCCTCAACACGGGGCACGAGGGCGGGTGTGGGACGGTGCACGCCAATTCCGCCTCTGACGTGCCGGCCCGGTTCGAAGCGCTCGGGGTGGCCGCCGGGCTGCCTCGCGAAGCGGTCCACAGCCAGTTGCGGGCCAGCCTCGACGTCGTCGTACACCTGGCTCGCGGTGCTGGAGGCGTACGACGTGTCGATCAGATCGCGGTCTTCCATGCCGATGGTGCCGGGCTGGTGTCGTGCATACCTGCGCTCACGTTCACGGCCGGGAGCGCGGAGCCCGGTCCTGGTCACGATCACCTCGTCGGGCTGCTGTCGAGGGCCCCGGCGACATGAAGTTCCTGGCGGCCGGGTTGATCTCGATGGCGGCGCTGCTGTGGCGGCCGCCCGGCCGTTGGATCGCGGTCGAGCGGTTGGGCCCACCGGTCAGGCGGGCATTTCGACCCGTGGTTATCCTCGCTCCGCTCGCTGGGGTGACGGTGCTCGGCGTGCTGTTCGCCGGAGTCTCGGCCGCCCGGGTAGTGCTTGGCGCGACGGTCGGGGCTGTCGGGATGTTCGCCTTGCGCCAGATCGCAGCCGAGCGCCGGAGGCGTCGTGCCCGGATTCGACGCGAATCGGTGACCGAGGCGGTCGGGTTGATGGCCGCCGAGCTCCGCGCCGGGATCATCCCGCAGCGCGTGCTCGCCGGGCTGATGCCCGACTTCGACTTCTTGGCACCGGCGGCGCACGCCGCGGAGCTGGGCGGTGACGTCGCGGCCGCGCTACGTGCCGAGGCTGTCGCTCCGGGCGGCGAGCTGCTCGCCGAGCTGGCCAGTGCGTGGTTTGTCGCGGAGCGGTCCGGTGCCCCGCTGGCTCGCGTACTCGATCGGCTCGAGGAGACCGCGCGCGATGATCATGAGATCGAGCGGGAGGTGCAATCTGGAGTCGCGCCGGCTCGGGCGACCGGTCGGTTGATGGCAGTGCTGCCGGTGCTCGGTCTGTCCCTCGGCGCCGGACTGGGCGGCAATCCGCTCGCCCTGTTGACCGGCACGGTGCCGGGAGCACTGTGTCTGGCGGCCGGTTCGGCCTGCGCGTGCGGTGGTGTCGCCTGGGTCAACCGGATCGCCGCCAGTGCCGAGGCCGACCGATGACACCGGCCGTGCTCGCCGGTCTGGCGGTATGGTTCGTGCTCCCGCGATCCTCGGCACCACGGGCCAGACGGCTGTTCGTCCCCCACAGACGTTCTCGCGAGATCGACATGGCCATGGTCGCCGCGGCCCTCGTGCCGGCCGCGTCGCTGATCCTGCTGGGCTGGCCGACGGGCGTGGTCATCGGCGCACTTGCCGCCCCGATGGCGCATCGCGCGGTCGGCCAGCTGGAATCTGCGGCCGGCCGGCAGCGGGCCGCGAAGATCGCTGCGCAGCTGCCGAGCGCGCTCGACCTGATGGTCGCAACCCTGGAGGTCGGTCGTCCGCCGGTGACGGCGTTCGCACTGGCAGCCGAAGCCACGTCCGACCCGCTGGGCTCCGAGCTTGCACTGGTTGCGCATCGCCTCGCGGTGTCGGGGCATTCGCTCGCCGTGTGGCGATCGATGGAGTCAGACCTCGCGCTTGCCCCGGTGGGCCGCGCGTTCCGACGAGCCGAGGCATCCGGGATGCCGGTCGCCCGGGTGGTGTCCGGTGTGGCGGACGACCTGCGACGCGAGCGCCGCGCCAGGCGGCGTGATGACAGCCGCAAGGTCGCGGTCCGGACGGCGGCACCGCTGGGAGTCTGCTTCCTGCCCGCGTTCTTCCTGATCGGCATCGTGCCGACGATCATCTCGACGTTCCGCAACTTCTCCTTCTGATGGACGGTCGGCTCGGCGCCGTCCACAGTCGCCGACGCCGGCCCGTTCATCCCCAACAGCTGTCGACAGGCGCAGTTTGCCGGTGGGTTCTCGCATCTTCTCCACGACAGATTCATCCACCGAAAGGACACCCCATGAAGTCACTCCTGCGTCACGCGGAGCGCGGCATGACCACCGCCGAATACACCGTCGGCACCCTCGGCGCCTGCACGATCGGCGGCGTGCTCGTCAAGATCGGCCAGTCCCCATGGTTCGGCGATCTTGTCGAAGGCCTGCTCAACAAGATCCCGAGCATCTTGCCGTTCTGAGACCGCGTTCGGAGTGGGCCGCTCAGGCGGTCCGCTCCGGACCTCAATCCAAGAGAGAAGGACACCCGATGACGACTCACACGCAACGCGGAATGGTGGCCGCCGAATACTGCGTCGGCACCGTTGGGGCGGTGCTGATTGCCGCCGTGCTCTACAAGCTCGGCATCCTCGACAGCGACAACCCCTGGATCAAGAACTTCAAGGAGGTGGTCGAGCGAGCTCTCGCGTGGCGCAAGCTGTCCGACATCGTCCCCGGCCCTGGGATGTTTCGGTGAACCGCCGACAGCGCGGCATGGTGACCGCCGAGCTGGCGACGATCGCGCCGTTCGGGGTGGCATTTGCATTCTTGTTGCTCTGGATCGTCTCGCTGGGATTCACCCAGGTACGCATTGCAGACGCTTCTCGTGAGGCGGCGCGAATGATGGCCAGGGGTGATCCGGTCGCTGATGCCAAGAACGTCGCGGTGCATCAGTCGCCGCACGGGGCAAAGGTCTCGGTCAGGTCAAGCAAGGGACTGGTGACGGTGACGGTGACCGCGAGGTCGCGGATGCCCGTGCCGTTCTTCTCCGGCATCGGCGCACGCACGATGACGTCCTCATCGGTGGCCGCGCAGGAATCGCCGTGAGGTCGCGGCGAGAGGCGGGCGCGGTGACGGTCTACGCGGCATCGATCGCGGTCCTGCTGACCACCGCCGCGCTGGTGGTGACCCAGGTCGCCGGGCTGGTGCGCCTCAAGCACTCGGTGGCTGCCGCAGCTGATCTGTCGGCGCTCGCGGCGAGTCGCGCCAGCGTCAACGGAGACGATCCCTGTGATGCGGCGAATGCGATTGCCCGGCGCAATGGTGCCACGGTGCTGACCTGCCGGATGGACTTCGACGTCGCCACGATCACTGCGCGCGGCACGAGCCGCACGTGGTGGGGTCACCGGTGGAAGTTCGAGCAAAAGGCCCGCGCTGCCCCGGACTTCTATGTGGAATAGTGCTCGTCGAACTAGCCCGGTGCGTCGGTGAGGAAGGCGTCGAGCAGGCGGATGGCGCCGGACTTGCTGAGCGGTTCGTTGCCGTTGCCGCACTTCGGCGACTGCACGCACGAGGGGCAGCCGGTCGCACATTCACAGGCCGCGATCGCATCCCGGGTGACCCGGAGCCAACGTGCCGCGACCTCATAGCCCCGCTCGGCGAATCCGGCGCCGCCGGGGTAGCCGTCGTAGACGAACACCGTCAACGTGCCGGTGTCGGCATGCAATGCCGTGGAGACCCCGCCGATGTCCCAGCGGTCGCAGGTGGCGAGCAGCGGCAACAGTCCGATCGCCGCGTGCTCTGCGGCGTGTGCCGCACCGGGCACGTCCGTGGTCTCCAGCACCGCTGCGACTGCCTCCGGTGCGAGGGTCCACCACACC
>JAWWPE010000417.1:0-3150 GCA_033850895.1 Nocardioidaceae bacterium
CGGAGAAGTCGCTCAGCGAGGGCGGGCTCACCGTGCCCGGCTACAGCATGGACGGCTGGTACGGCCGGCTGTTCGAGGGCGTCGGGCTGCCGATGGACAAGCCGATCGGCACGTTCACCAAGAAGCAGCTCGAGACGATGCTGTATTCCGAGCCGACCAAGATCAAGGTCGAGGGGGTCAACCTGACGTTCGAGGGGGTGATCCCCAAGATCCAGAAGTCGATGCTGTCCAAGGACGTCGAGGCGATGCAGCCCCACGTACGCCGTTTCGTGGAACGTGCCATCACCTTCCAGACGTGTCCCGAGTGTGACGGCACCCGACTGAGTGCGGAGGCCAGGTCGTCGAAGATCAAGGGCAAGAGCATCGCCGACCTGTGCACGATGCAGATCAGCGATCTCGCCGACTGGGTCGGCGGTCTGAAGGAGCCCTCTGTCGCTCCTCTCCTCGCCGGGCTGCACCACGTGCTCGACTCGTTCACCGAGATCGGCCTCGGCTACCTCTCGCTCGACCGACCCGCGGGCACGTTGTCCGGCGGGGAAGCGCAGCGCACCAAGATGATCCGCCACCTCGGCTCCTCGCTCACCGATGTCACGTACGTCTTCGACGAACCCACGATCGGCCTGCACCCCCACGACATCGAGCGGATGAACCAGCTGCTGCTCCAGCTGCGGGACAAGGGCAACACCGTCCTCGTCGTCGAGCACAAGCCCGAGACCATCGCCATCGCCGACCACATCGTCGACCTCGGACCCGGTGCGGGTTCCGGTGGCGGCACGGTCTGCTTCGAGGGCTCCCTGGAGAACCTCCGCGCGAGCGACACCATCACCGGCCACCACCTCGACGACCGGGCGAAGCTCAAGGCGTCCGTACGTACGTCCACCGGTGCCCTGGAGATCCGCGGAGCCTCGACGCACAACTTGAAGGACGTCGACGTCGACATCCCGCTCGGAGTGCTGGCGGTGATCACCGGGGTGGCGGGATCGGGCAAGAGCTCGCTGATCCACGGCTCCGTCGATGGGCGTGACGGCGTGGTCGTGATCGACCAGGGTGCGATCAAGGGATCCCGGCGGAGCAATCCGGCCACCTACACCGGATTGCTGGAGCCGATCCGCAAGGCGTTCGCCAAGGCCAATGGCGTGAAGCCGGCGTTGTTCAGCTCCAACTCCGAAGGTGCTTGTCCCACGTGCAACGGTGCCGGCGTCATCTACACCGAGCTCGGCGTCATGGCCACCGTCGAGTCCGTCTGCGAGGAGTGCAACGGCAAGAGATTCCAGGCGTCCGTGCTCGAGTACACGTTCGGCGGTCAGAACATCTCCGAGGTGCTCGGGATGTCGGTCGTCGAGGCTGAGGCGTTCTTCGCCGACGGCGATGCCGCGACCCCGGCGGCGCACAAGATCCTCGCGCGGCTGACAGATGTCGGGCTCGGCTATCTCACCCTGGGTCAGCCGCTCACCACGTTGTCCGGCGGTGAGCGCCAGCGGATCAAGCTGGCGACCCAGATGGCCGACAAGGGCGACGTCTACATCCTCGACGAACCCACCACGGGACTTCACCTCGCCGATGTCGAGAACCTGCTCGGTCTGCTGGACCGGCTGGTCGAGTCCGGCAGGTCGGTCATCGTGATCGAGCACCACCAGGCGGTCATGGCGCACGCCGACTGGATCATCGATCTCGGTCCCGGTGCCGGCCACGACGGCGGCCGCGTCGTCTTCCAGGGCACCCCGGCGGAGCTGGTCGCCGATGGGGCCACCCTCACCGGCCAGCACCTCAAGGCGTACGTCGGCTGATCCGGTCCCGGAGTCGTCGCGGCGGTGAGTGAGGTCGGACCAAGCCGTCCCGGGTTCGACCTAGGTCACCGCCAGCACCTGAGGGGGCTCAGGCCAGCCGCTCGACGGCGGCGGCGATGCGTTCGTCAGTGGCGGTGATCGCGAGACGTACGTGCTGGGCGCCGGCGGCGCCGTAGAAGTGACCCGGAGCCGCGAGGATGCCGCGCTCGGCCAGCCAGTCGATCGTGTCGAGGCAGGGCTCGCCGCGGGTGGCCCAGACGTACAAGCCGGCTTCGGAGTGCGAGACCGTGAAGCCCGCACCCTCGACCGCTGCCCGCAGGTCATGGTGACGGGCAGCGTAGATCTTGCGCTGCACCTCGACGTGGGCATCGTCGGCCAGCGTGGCCGCCATCGCCGCCTGGATCGGGGTTGGCACCATCGAGCCGAGGTGTTTGCGTACAGCGAGCAGCTCGGTGACGACGGACTGGTCACCGGCGACGAAGGCGTCGCGATAGCCGGCGAGATTGGAGCGCTTGGACAGCGAGTGGACGGCCAGGAGGCCGTCGAACGAGCCGCCGCAGACATCGGGGTGCAGGACCGAGTAGGGAGTGCCGTCCCAGGCGAACTCGAGGTAGCACTCATCAGAGACCACGAGGGTGCCGCGCTCGCGGGCCCACTCGACAACCTTGCGCAGGTGGTCGGGGCCGAGGATCCGCCCGGTCGGGTTGCCCGGCGAATTGATGAAGACGACCGCCGGCGCCTTCGGCCCGAGGGCAACGGTCGAGTCGCTCGCGATGACCTCGCAACCGGCGAGCCGGGCGCCGACCTCGTACGTCGGGTAGGCCAGCTCCGGGATGACGACCAGGTCACCGGCGCCGAGGCCCAGCTGGAGCGGCAGCGTCGCGATGAGCTCCTTGGACCCCATCACCGGCAGCACCTGCGACGCGGACAGGCCGACAACGTCGAAGCGTCGTGCCAACCAGTCCACCGCGGCCTGCCGCAACGGGTCGGGCCCGAAGACCGTCGGATAGCCCGGCGCGTCGGCGGCGGCGATCAGGGCCGCCTGGGCCACCTCAGGCGTGGGGTCGACAGGGGTGCCGATCGACAGGTCGATCAAGCCGCCGGGATGAGCCGAGGCACGTTCCTTGGCGGCCGCGAGCGTGTCCCAGGGAAACTTGGGAAACCGAGCGGAGACGGTGCCGAAGCCGGCCATCGCAGTGATCTACTCCTGGATCTGCGGGGGCAGTGCGGCGATCAGCGGGTGGTCCTTGTCGATGACACCGAGCTTGGCGGCGCCGCCGGGCGAACCGAGATCATCGAAGAAGTCGACATTGGCGGCGTAGTAGTCCTTCCACTCCGCCGGGGTGTCGTCCTCGTAGAAGAT
>JAWWPE010000401.1:0-8309 GCA_033850895.1 Nocardioidaceae bacterium
TTCCGGAGAACGCCGGCGTACTCAACCGTCATGTCATCCGTACGTTCCGCGAGTTCCTCGTACGCGCACCTGGCGCGCTCGCCCCTGACGAGCTGCGGGACTTCTTCGACGAGTCACGCCGGGTGTACGCCGGCATCGGCCCGGATGCAGCGGCGGAACACCTGATGCGAGCTTCGTGGGCGTTGTCGTTCTATGCCTTGCTGGCCGACGACTTCGCGCTGTTCTGCGATCCGGAGTCGCACCGGCTCGGCGAGGAGACGATCGACGGGCAGCTCCATCTGGCGCTCGACCGGCCGGTGCGGCCCGACCTCCAGCCACTGCTGTGCATCCACCCACTGGCCGATGCCGACGGTGGCGCCGTGTCGCTGACGATCGAGGCGGCAACGCCGACCGGCCGCGGTCGGCTGGAGCTCCGCGGCACGGTCGAGGCGGTCAACCGGGAGCACCCGTACGTCCCGCCGGTGGGCTTCGGCCTGGCCCTCGAGATCGGCGACACGTCCGTACGCAGCCCGATCTCACTCGGCGCTGCGTTGACTCCGCGCAAGCTGGCCTGGACCGCTGACGTCGATCCGGGTCAGCTGCCGACGGGGCGGCACCGGCTACGGATCAGCTCGGCCGGCTGGGTGGCCGGGCGCCGAGCGCAGGTCGACGTGGCGGAGCCGTTGTCGGCGGCCGGGGTCGAGCTGGTGGCCACCAGGGCGCGGACCGGGAGCTACCTGAACGTGCCGGAGCAGCCCAAGCGTGGCCTCGGTCCGGTGGCGGCCCGCCTCCGGCGCTGAGCTCAGGACGACGGTGTGCGCAGCATCGTCCGCATCAAGTCGGCGAAGACGCCGACGTCGATCTTGCTGTCGAGAGAGCGCAAGGCACCCAGCCCGATCCCGAGGCTCAGCAGCACGGTGGCCGCTTCCTCGGCGGGCACGGCCAGCTCGGCTCCGGCGTCCTGCATGACCTGGCGGATCAGGTCGGCGATCGCGCCGGCCAGCTCGCGGTGCCGCTTCACCAGCTCCGCGGCGACGAACGGGCTGTGCCGGGCGGCGGCGGCGAACTCGACCTCGAGCGCGGTCCACTTCGGCCGGCCGAGTCCTTCGCGGGCCCAGGCCGAGAACGCCTCGATACGGCCGTCGAGGTCGGCGTCGCGGGAGAACGCACCAACGACACCCTCGATCTGCTCCTCATGGATGCTGTCGAGCACGGCGAGGCACAGCTCCTCCTTGCCCCCGAAGTTGGAGTAGACGGCCCCCTTGGAGAACCCCGCGCGCACCGCGACCTTGTCGAGCGAGGTCGCGGCATAGCCGTCGTCGAGGAACATCTCGCGGGCGACGGCGATCAGACTTTCGCGCGTCTGGGCCTGTCGTTCCGCCCGGGTCACTCGTGCACCCTCAACCGTCACCGTCTGCTCCTTCCGTCACGCCCTGCGAGCCAATCGTGTGGGCCGTGACACCTTTGCACATCATCCAGATACCGATAGTATCTGAAATGTGATCACCAAGGACATCGTCATCGTCGGGACCGGTTTCGCGGGCATGGGCATGGCCATGAAGCTGCGCGACGCCGGTCGTACCGACTTCGTCGTCATCGAGAAGGCCAACGATGTCGGTGGCACGTGGCGCGACAACACGTACCCCGGTGCCGAATGTGACATCCAGAGCCACATGTACTCGTTCTCGTACGAGCTCAACCCGGGCTGGAGCCGTGAGTACTCCGCGCAGCCGGAGATCTGGGCGTACATGCAGGACGTCGCCAAGAAGAACCACCTCTACGAGCTCATCCACTTCAACACCGAGCTCAAGGGCGCGGTG
Source organism: Nocardioidaceae bacterium (assembly GCA_033850895.1). Taxonomy (GTDB): domain Bacteria; phylum Actinomycetota; class Actinomycetes; order Propionibacteriales; family Nocardioidaceae; genus Aeromicrobium. Next base: position 1,800 of record JAWWPE010000401.1, read on the forward strand.
TGGGACGAGGACCGGCTGCGCTGGACCATCACGACGAGCCAGGAGACGTACGAGGCCCGCGTACTGATCTCCGGCATCGGCGGCCTGCACATTCCCAACATCCCGAAGCTCAAGGGCGCGGAGTCGTTCACCGGTCCACATTTCCACTCCGCGCAGTGGCAGCACGACGTCGATCTCACCGGCAAGAAGGTCGCAGTCATCGGCACCGGTGCGAGCGCCATCCAGTTCCTGCCCGAGATCGCCCCCGAGGTCGGGCAGCTCGACGTCTACCAGCGCACGGCGCCGTGGGTGGTGCCGAAGCACAATCACGAGATCAAGGGCCGCAAGAAGGCGTTCATCTCCAAGATCCCCGGCGGCACGCGGTTCTATCGCAACAGCCGCTACTGGCTCAACGAGGGGCAGCAGCTGGGCTTCACCGGACCGCTGCAGAACATCACGAAGCTCATGGAGAAGCAGGTCTCGGCCTACATCCGCAAGAGCGTGAACGATCCCGAGACCGCGGAGAAGTTGATCCCCGACTACCGCCTGGGCTGCAAGCGGGTGCTCAAGACCGACAACTACGTCCCGATCTACAACCGTGACAACGTCGCACTCGTCACTGAGGGCATCGAGGAGATCCGCCCGAACGGCATCCTCAGCAAGGACGGCACGTTCCGCGAGGCCGACGTCATCATCTACGGCACCGGGTTCCACGTGACCGACGCGTTCGAGTGGGTGCACGTCACCGGCAAGGGTGGCCGCGATCTCTCCGACACGTTCAAGAAGGAGGGCATCGAGACCTACCTCGGCATCTCGGTCGCGCACTTCCCGAACTTCTTCCTCATGCTCGGACCCAACACGGCCCTCGGCCACAACTCGGTGGTCTTCATGATCGAGCAGCAGACGAAGTGGATCATCAACATGCTCGACACCATGGACGACCGCGGTGCCCAGGCGGTGGAGCCGACCCCCGAGGCGCAGCGCGAGTTCAACGACCACCTGCAGAAGAAGGTCAGCAAGGGCGTGTGGAGCCAGGGCGGCTGCACGAGCTGGTACCTCGACAGCCAGGGCAAGAACCGCACGATCTGGCCGGGCTTCACGTTCCGCTACTGGTGGGCCACCCGCAACATCGAACAAGGCGACTTCGCCTGGGAGCGGGCGGCATGAGCGAGCGTCAGCGAGCGAGTCAAGATTCCGGACTCATGACGCCGCCTTGCTACCGTGCCCTTCTTTGCGAGGCGGCGGCATGAGCGAGGTTGTGCACGAGGGGCCACCCCCGGGACCGGGGACGAATCCGTTCCTGATGACCTGGCGCTTCCTGCGCAACCGCTACAAGCACATTCCGCCGATCCACGAGAAGTACGGCGACACATTCCGCGTCGACATCCTGCCCGGGCCTCGCACCCTGGTGATCTACGCCGACCCGGCGGACATCAAGGAGATCTTCGCGTCGGACCCGTCGCAGTTCCACGCCGGTGAGGGCAATGCGATCCTCAAGCCGGTGATGGGAGCGCACTCGGTGCTGCTGACCGACGACATGGAGCACCAGCGTGGTCGCAAGCTGCTGATGCCGGCGTTCACGGGTCCGTCGATGCGGGCGTACACCCCGTTGGTCGAAGCAATCGCGAAGGTCGAGATCGACTCGTGGCACGACGGCGACAAGCTGGTGACCCTCGACCGGATGAACGCCATCACCCTCGACGTGATTCTGCAGGTCGTGTTCGGTGTGACCGACGAGGAGCGGCTCGCGGTGCTCCGGCCGAAGGTCAACCGGATGGTCAACATCGACGCCAAGATGCTGCTCGCCTGGTCCTACCCCAGATTGTTCGCCCTGCCGCCGTGGCGCGGCTACTTCAAGAACCAGCAGGCCGTTGACGAGCTGTTGTTCGCCGAGATCGCCGAGCGACGCAGTGCCAGCGACCTCGAGGGGCGCGACGACGTGCTGTCGCGGTTGTTGCGCGTGGGTGACACCGAGGGCGAGGAGCCGCTCAGCGACATCGAGATGCGCGACCAGCTCATCACCCTGCTGCTCGCGGGGCACGAGACCACCGCGTCGGCGCTGTCGTGGACCCTGCACGAGCTCGGCCGGCATCCGGAGATCCAGGCCAAGGCGCTCGAAGCGGCCGACACCGGCGACGACACGTACCTCGAGGCCTGCCTCAAGGAGGGTATGCGGCTGCACCCGATCATCGACTTCGTCGCACGCACGCTGCAGAGCGATCAGGTCGTCGGTGGGTATGCGCTCAAGAAGGGCACCACCGTGGCCCCGTCGATCATGCTGTCGCACAGCCGGGACAGCAATTTCGCCGATGCCCACCTCTACGACCCCGAGCGGTTCACGGTCGGCAAGGTGGCCGCCAACACCTGGATCCCATTCGGTGGCGGTGTACGCCGTTGCATCGGTGCGGCGTTCTCGCTGATGGAGGGCACCGTCGTGCTCCGCGAGGTGCTGCAGCGCTATGAGGTCGAGGCCGAGCAGGCCGCGCCCAACAAGCTGCGCAACATCACCAACGTGCCCGGCGACAAGGCTCCGCTACGGCTGAAGGCCCGCTGACTCCTAGGCCGGTCCGACGGCCAGGATCGTCACGGCGGCTTCGCCAAGCTCATCGCTTCGCGCCAGGTCGACCTCGGCGCTGATGCCCCAGTCGCGGTCACCGTTGGGATCCTCGAACGTCTGGCGCACGACCCAGGTGTTGCCGCGTTCCTCGACCATGAACAGCTCCGGTCCACGGGCGGACGGCCCAGTGCCGAGCTCGTCATACTCCTCGCGGTAGGGCGCCATCGCCTCAATCCACGCGGTGGCATCCCAGCCGTCCTCGGCATCGAGCTCACCGAGCTCACTCCAGCGACCGAACGCGGCGAGCTCGACCCGGCGGAACATCGCATTGCGCACCAGCACCCGGAACGCCCGCGCGTTGCCGGTGACCGGCCGCGGCGGCGCTTCTCCCTCGGCCCGCGGACGAATCTCGGCGGGGTCGACATCCGGGGCGATGAGCTCCTCCCACTCATCGAGCAGGCTCGAGTCGGTCTGTCGTACGAGCTCGCCGAGCCACTCGGTGAGGTCGATCAGCTCCTCGTTGCGGACCTTCTCGGGCACGGTGCGGAGCAACGTCTTGTAGACATCGGAGAGATAGCGCAGCACCATGCCCTCGGATCTCGCCAGTCCGTAGTCGCCGATCAGCTCGGAGAACGTCATGGCGCGTTCCCACATCTCGCGGACCACCGACTTGGGCTTGAGCTCGTGGTCGGCGACCCAGGGGTGACCGATCCGATACGTCTCGTACGCCGCGGTGAGCAGCTCCTCGAGCGGCTTGGGGTGGGTCACCTCCTCGAGCAGCTCCATCCGCTCGTCGTACTCGATGCCGTCCATCTTCATCTCGTTGATCGCCTCACCGCGGGCCCGGTGTCGTTGCGCGGAGATGATCGGGCGAGGATCCTCGAGGGTCGCCTCGACGACGGAGACGACGTCCAGCGCGTATGCGGGATCGTCGCGATCGAGCAGGTCGAAGGCAGCGACCGCAAACGGCGACAACGGCTGGTTGAGTGCGAAGTTGGCCTGCAGGTCGATGGTCAGCCGGAGCGTACGTCCGTGCTCGTCGGGCGGGTCGACACGCTCGACCACCCCGCCGGTGAGCAGCGCCTCGACAATGTCGCCGACCTCGGCGAGCATCCGGTCCTGCGACTCCTCGGTCTCATCGCTCTCGCGCAGCAGCCGTTCGAGGGAGGCGATCGCATCACCGTCGCGGGAGATGACGTCGAGCACCATGGCGTGGGTGACCCGCATCCGCGAGATCAGCGGCTCGGGGGTGCCGGTGGTGAGGCGGTCGAACGTCCCCTGACCCCACGAGACGAAGCCTTCGGGCGGCTTCTTGCGATTGATCCGCTTGAGCTTTTTTGGATCGTCGCCGGCCTTGCGGACGAGCCGGGCGTTCTCGATCTCGTGATCCGGCGCCTCCGCGATGACGTGGCCGACGGTGTCGTAGCCGGCCCGACCCGCGCGGCCGGCGATCTGCTGGAACTCGCGCACCTGGAGCTGACGTTGCTTCACCCCGTCGTACTTCGACAGACCGCTGAACAACACCGTGCGGATCGGCACGTTGATGCCGACGCCGAGGGTGTCGGTGCCGCACACGACCTTGAGCAGCCCGGCCTGGGTCAGCGTCTCGACGAGTCGGCGATAGCGCGGCAGCATCCCGGCGTGGTGCACGCCGATGCCCGACCGGACCAGCCGCGAGAGCGTCTTGCCGAACGCCGAGTTGAACCGGAAGTCGCCGAGGTGCTCGGCGATGATGTCGCGCTCCTCGCGGGTCGCGACCTTGATGCTGGTCAGCGCCTGCGCACGTTCGAGGGCAGAGAGCTGGGTGAAATGCACGACGTACACCGGCACCTGATGGGTCTCCAGCAGCTGTTCGAGCGTCTCCTGCACGGGAGTGGAGACGTACTCGGAGACCAGGGGTACGGGCCGGTCGGTCGAGGACACCAGCGCCGTCGATCGGCCGGTGCGCCGGGCCAGGTCGTTCTCGAGCTTGGTGGTGTCGCCGAGCGTCGCAGACATCAGCAAGAACTGGGCGCGCGGCAGCTCGATCAGCGGCACCTGCCAGGCCCAGCCACGGTCCGGGTCGGCGTAGAAGTGGAACTCGTCCATGATGACCAGGCCGATGTCGGCGGCGGCCCCCTCGCGCAGCGCCATGTTGGCGAGGATCTCGGCCGTCGCCGCGATGATGGGGGCGTCGGCGTTGACCGCGGCGTCGCCGGTGACCATGCCGACGTTCTCGGCGCCGAAGATCTCACAGAGGTCGAAGAACTTTTCGCTGACCAGCGCCTTGATCGGTGCGGTGTAGACCGTGCAGTCGCCGCGGGCCAGCGCAGCCGCCATCGCAGCGGTGGCGACCAGGCTCTTGCCAGACCCGGTCGGGGTCGCGAGCACGACGTTGGAGCCGGCCACGCATTCCAGGATCGCCTCGTCCTGCGCCGGATAGAGCGTCAACCCGCGGCTCTCCACCCATCGGGCGATGGCCTCGTAGACGATGTCCTCGTCGGTGGTCGTGCCCTTGGGCAGCAGGTCGATGAGTCTCATCGCGTGGAGCGTTCGGTGCGCGGCCGCAGGAGCGCGCCCACCACGGCGCCGGCGACGATGCCGAGCGCCCAGCCGGCCAGTACGTCGGTTGCCCAGTGGGCCCCGAGGTAGACCATGCTCGCCGCGACGACCACCAGGGCGGACACGAGCACGGCACCCACGACCAACCGTTGCCGCTCCGAGCGCCAGGGGACGGCGATCAACAGGGCCACGACCATGGCCGATGTCACCGCGGAGTGCGAGGACGGCATGGCGTACCCGTGGAGCCGAACCAATGATTCGGCGGCGGGCGGGCGCGCACGCTGGAAATGGTCCTTGAGGAGGCGACTCCCCTCACCACCGAGAAACGCCGCGATCACGGCAGCTGCTCCGGGTCGCCACGCTCTGGCCACCACCACCCAGATCACTCCGGCGATGCCGACCGCGAGGAGGACCTGCCAGGCCGTTCCGGCGTGCATCAGTGCGCGAGTGAACGAGGTCAGGGGCGCGACGCGGTGCTGATCGATCCAGTGCAGCAGGCGTTCGTCGAAGGAGTGGTCGGCCGGCACGGTTCCACCCTAGTTCCAGGCCCTAAGCGGTCGCTTAGGGCTGCGGTAGTGTCGCGGCCATGAAGGCAGTGCAGATCACCACGCTCGAGGGTCCGACCGCCGTCGAGCTCGTCGACATCCCGTCGCCGGAGCCCGGACCGGACCAGGTGCTGATCCGCGTACACGCTGCGGGCGTCGCGTTCCCGGAGGTGTTGCAGAGCCGCGGTCTCTACCAGATGAAGCCCGATCTGCCGTTCACGCCGGGGGCCGAGATCGCCGGCGAGATCATCGCCGCACCCGATGGCTCAGGCTTCGCACCCGGCGATCGGGTGGCCGCCCTGTGCCTGCTCGGCGGCTTCGCCGAAGAGGCGGTCGCGCCACTCGAGACGACGTTCGCGCTGCCCGACGCCATGACGTACGAGCAGGGCGCCTCGACCATCTTCAACTACGGCACGGCGTACTTCGCCCTCATCGAGCGCGGTCACCTGCAGGCCGGCGAGACCGTGCTGGTCCAGGGCGCCGCCGGCGGCATCGGCACGGCCGCGATCCAGGTGGCCAAGGCATTCGACGCCGGTCGCGTCATCGCCGTCACCTCGACCCCCGAGAAGGGTGCCATCGCGTTGGAGGCCGGGGCCGACGAGTTCGTACTGCCCGATGGCTTCAAGGACATCGCCAAGGAGCAGGGCGGGGTCGACATCGTCGTCGACCCGGTCGGCGGTGACCGGTTCACCGACTCGCTGCGCTCGCTGAAGGATGACGGCCGGTTGCTGGTCATCGGCTTCACCGCCGGCGAGATCCCCACCGTCAAGGTCAACCGCCTGCTGCTCAACAACGTCTCGGTCGTCGGCGTGGGATGGGGGGCGTACGTCCTGCAGCGCCCCGGTCACATCGCCAAGGAGTGGGCGGCCCTGGAGCCACACCTCAAGA
>JAWWPE010000427.1:0-3920 GCA_033850895.1 Nocardioidaceae bacterium
TTGATGGTTGAGATTGGACTTCCAGTTGCCGGCCATGAGTGGCTTGCGTGCGGACGCCATGTCAGTTCCCTTGTTCGAGGATGTCGAGGCCCGGGAGCGTCTTGCCCTCGAGATATTCGAGGCTGGCGCCACCACCGGTGGAGATGTGGCCGAAATCGGCATCGGCGAAGCCAAGCTGGCGTACGGCCGCAGCCGAGTCTCCCCCACCGACGACCGAGAGTCCATCGACCTCTGTCAAGGCCTGCGCGATGGCCTTGGTGCCCGCAGCGAACGCCGCCATCTCGAACACGCCCATCGGGCCGTTCCAGAACACCGTCTTGGACCCACGGATGATGTCGGCGAACCGCGCTGCGGAGTCGGGACCGATGTCCAGACCCAGCTGGTCGGCCGGCATTGCATCGGCTGCGACCGTGGTCGCCGGAGAATCCGCCTTGAACTCCGGAGCCACCACGATGTCGGTCGGGAGCACCAGCTCGACACCCTTGTCGGCCGCCTGCTGGATGTAGCCCTTCGCAATGTTGAGCTGATCGTCCTCGAGCAATGACTTGCCGACCTCGTGACCCTGAGCCTTCAGGAACGTGAACACCATGCCGCCGCCGATCAGCAGGTTGTCGGCCTTGTCGAGCAGGTTGTCGATCACGCCGAGCTTGTCCGAGACCTTAGAACCGCCGAGCACCACCGTGTAGGGGCGTTCGGGATCCTCGGTAAGGCGCTTGAGCACCGTCACCTCGGCCTCGACCAGCCCCCCGACCGCGGCCGGGAGGCGCGTGGCGATGTCATAGACGCTGGCCTGCTTGCGGTGCACGACGCCGAATCCGTCGGACACGAACACGTCGGCGAGCGCGGCGAGCTCATCGGCGAACGCGCCACGCTCGGCGTCATCCTTGCTGGTCTCGCCGGCGTTGAACCGGACGTTCTCCAGCACGGCGACATCCCCGTCCTGCAGGGCTGCCGATATGCGCTTCGCCTCGGTGCCCACCGTGTCGTTGGCGAACAGCACCGGCGACCCGAGCAGCTCGGCAAGTCGCTCAGCCACCGGCTTCAGCGAGTAGGCCGGATCGGCCGTGCCCTTGGGTCGGCCGAGGTGCGCGACGACGAGCACCCGGGCGCCGGCATCGCTCAGCTGTTTGATCGTCGGCACGCTCGCACGCACGCGCCCGTCGTCGGTGATCGTTTGCCCGTCCAGCGGCACGTTGAGATCACTTCGGACGAGTACGCGCTTGCCGCGCAGGTCACCCAGTTCTGAGACCGTCTTCACTGCCAGAGATCCAGCGCTGCTAGAGCGAGGTGCCGACGTGGGCGACGAGGTCGACCAAGCGGTTGGAGTAGCCCCACTCGTTGTCGTACCAGCCGACGACCTTGACCTGGTCGCCGATGACCTTGGTCAGACCGGAGTCGAAGATGCACGACGACGGGTCCGTGACGATGTCGGAGGAGACGATCGGGTCCTCGGTGTACGTCAGGTAGCCCTTGAGGGTGCCCTCGGCGGCGTCCTTGACGATCTGGTTGACCTCTTCGACCGTGGTCTCGCGCGAAGCGGTGAACGTGAGGTCGGTGGCCGACCCAGTCGGCACCGGCACCCGGAACGCGAATCCGTCCAGCTTGCCCTTGAGCTCGGGCAGCACCAGGCTGACCGCCTTGGCCGCACCCGTGGACGTCGGCACGATGTTGATCGCGGCGGCGCGGGCGCGACGCAGGTCCGAGTGCGGGGCGTCCTGGAGGTTCTGGTCCTGCGTGTAGGCGTGGATCGTGGTCATCAGGCCGCGCTCGATGCCCAGGCCGTCGTTGAGTGCCTTGGCCATCGGCGCGAGGCAGTTGGTCGTGCACGACGCGTTCGAGATCACCGTGTGTGCGGCCGGGTCGTACGTCTCGTGGTTGACGCCCATCACGATCGTGGCGTCCTCGTTCTTGGCCGGAGCCGAGATGATGACCTTCCTGGCGCCGCCGTCGATGTGTGCGTGTGCCTTGGTGGCGTCGGTGAAGAAGCCGGTCGACTCGACCACGATGTCGGCGCCGACGCTGGCCCAGTCGAGCTTGGCCGGGTCGCGCTCTTCGAAGGCGACGATCTTCTGGCCACCGACGGTGATGGAGCCCTCGTCGTAGCTGACGTCCTCGCCGAGACGGCCCAGGATCGAGTCGTACTTCAACAGGTGGGCGAGCGTCTTGTTGTCAGTGAGGTCGTTGACGGCGACGATCTCGATGTCGGCGCCGGCGGCACGAGCCGCACGAAAGAAGTTGCGGCCGATGCGGCCAAATCCATTGATGCCTACGCGTACGGTCACGGGGAACGTGTCTCCTGCGGATCGGTAGAGGTTTGGCCTCCATCCTATCGAGTGGCGAGGGCTACCGGCGAGTCACCTCGTGCCGTGGACAGCGGTCGCAGGGCGTTCAGCCGTCGGCGAGCGACTCCTCGCCGAGGCTCGACTCCGTGTCGGGAACCCCGAGCTCTTCAGCACGCTTGTCAGCCATCGCGAGGAGCCGGCGGATGCGCCCGGCGATGGCATCCTTCGTCAGTGCCGGCTCGTGCAGCTGGCCGAGCTCTTCGAGGCTCGCCTGACGATGTTCGACCCGAAGGCTGCCGGCCATCTTGAGGTGATCGGGTACGTCATCGCCGAGGATCTGCAGGGCCCGCTGTGCCCGGGCACCGGCGGCAACCGCGGCACGAGCGGACCGTCGGAGATTGGCGTCGTCGAAGTTGGCGAGCCGGTTGGCGGTGGCCCGCACTTCGCGGCGCATACGGCGTTCCTCCCAGGCCAGCAGCGACTCGTGGGCGCCGAGGCGGGTCAGCAGGGCGCCGATGGCCTCACCGTCGCGGATCACCACTCGGTCGACGCCGCGCACCTCGCGGGCCTTGGCGCTGATGCCCAGCCTGCGGGCCGCACCGACCAGGGCCAGGGCGGCCTCCGGGCCGGGGCAGCTGACCTCGAGAGCTGAGGAACGGCCGGGCTCGGTGAGGGATCCGTGGGCGAGGAACGCGCCCCGCCAGGCAGCCACCGCGTCACAGGAGGAGCCCGAGACGACCTGGGGCGGCAGTCCGCGGATGGGCCGGCCGCTGGCGTCGATCAGTCCGGTCTGCCGCGCCAGCGCGTCGCCGTCCTTGGCCACGCGTACGAGATAGTGCGTCGCCTTCCGGATGCCGCTGCCCTGGACGACGAGCATCTCGCTGTCGTGGCCGTAGACCTCGGCGATGTCCTTGCGCAAGCGCCTCGCTGTGGCGCCGGTGTCGAGCTCGGCCTCGATGACGATACGGCCCGCGACGATGTGCAGACCGCCCGCGAATCGCAGAATCGTCGAGACCTCAGCCTTGCGACAGCACGACTTGGTGATGGTGGTGTTGGCGAGCTCCGCCTTGACCTGAGCAGTCATCGCCATCCGGCAGAACTCCCGTCGCTTGAAACGTCTGTCGTCACTCTATGCCTGCCTCATCGTGCGGCCGAATGCGGCCGCGAGCCGCACCGGGTCGTGCTGGTCCGATCCGAGCGAGACCGCCACGTCCGCGACGATCAGCCGCGCCCCGAGGGACTTGGCCGTCGATTCCAGGTGTCCCTTCGCGTCGACCAGGGTGGGGTCGGCGATCACCGCGTCCAGCCGCAGCTCAGGTGCGTGTGCCGCCAGCACCTCGAGGTGGTCGTTGGGTGTCAGGCCTTCGGTCTCACCGGCCTGCTCGGCGAGGTTGAGCACGAGTACGCGCCGCGCACGGGTGCGTACGAGAGCGTCGCGAACGCCCGGCACGAGCAGCGTCGGCATCACGCTGGTGAACCACGAACCGGGCCCGACCACGATCCAGTCGGCCGAATCGACGGCAGCGACCGCCTCCGGGCAAGCCGGCGGATCGTGCGGATCGAGGCGGACGCTCACGACCTGCCCGTCCACGGACGCGACCTGGGTCTGACCGCGTACGACAGTGAGCCGGTCAGGTG
>JAWWPE010000036.1:0-7530 GCA_033850895.1 Nocardioidaceae bacterium
GGCCAGCCCGGGCAGCTTCATCTCGGCACGCAGCCGGAGGAAGGAATGGTCGTCGGTCTCCTCGACCCGCCAGAAGTCGAGCGCATCGCCGACGACGAGATCCTTCTGGTTACGCCGACCGCGACGAAGACCCGGGCCGCCGACCATACGATCGAGCACTCCGCGAACCCACCACGCCAGGGCCCAGGAGTACCAGCCGTTGCGGCCACCGATGCCCTCGATGACCGACCAAAGGTGCTCCGGGCTGGCGTTGACCTCGCGGGTGCGCTCGTCCTTGTAGAGCGCGCCGCCGGCCCAGTCCGGATCGGTCGGCAGGCCGGTCGAGGGGGCGCCGGCCGTCGCCGCGGAGGACCAGCTGGTCGGCACCTCGAGGTTCTGGATGCGGGTCAGCGCGAGCTCGACCGCGCGATCGAAGCCGATCAGGCCGTCGTCAGGGTCCGGCACGTACTCCGCGATGTCGTGCTCGGCGGCGACGACCTCGTTGCGCAGGGACTCCACCAGCGGCCGGGCCAGGCTCGCGGGCACCGGCGTGATCAGCCCGACCCAGTGGCTGGACAGTGACGGTGACAGCACCGGCACGGGCAGCACGCGCCGCTTCGGCAGCCCGGCCACCGTCGCATACCGCTGCATCATCTCGAAGTACGTCAGGACATCCGGGCCGCCGATGTCGAAGCGACGGTTGACGTCTTCGGGCAAGGACGCGCAGCCGACGAGGTAGCGCAGCACGTCACGGACGGCGATCGGCTGGATGCGGGTGTGGACCCATTTCGGCGTGACCATGACCGGCAGCCGTTCGGTGAGATAGCGCAACATCTCGAACGAGGCGGATCCGGAGCCGATCACGACCCCGGCTTGGAGCACCGCGGTCGGTACGCCCGAGTCGAGCAGGACGTCGCCGACCTCCTTGCGCGAGCGAAGGTGTTCGGAGAGCTCCTGGTGCTCCGGGATCATGCCGCCGAGGTAGACGATGCGGCGCACGCCTGCGCGCTTGGCCTCCGCCGCGAACGTCTCGGCGATGCCGCGCTCGGTCGCGGCGAAGTCTCCACCGGTGCCGATCGAGTGGAGCAGGAAGTAGGCGACATCGACGTCGGCCAGGGCGGCGCGCACATCGCCGGCATCGGTCGCATCACCCTCGGCGATCTCGACGTCAGCCGCCCACTTGTGCGCGCGGGCCTTGCGCTCGTCGCGCACCATCACACGTACGGCGTGACCGGCTTGGAGCAGCTCGGGCACGAGGCGACCGCCGACGTACCCGGTCGCACCGGTGACGAGGCTGCGGGTCTGGCTCATCCCTCCAGTCTTGGGGAGTTGTCGCCCGACCGCATGGCGAGCCGACAACATCACACGCGGCCTCGTGGGGTCGGTGACGCTAGCGTCGGGACATGACGACTGAAGACACCGAGCGTTCGATCGCGCTCACTCGCACCGGCAAGGCCCGCTTTCGCGCGACGAACGTACGCGGTGGCACCCTCGAGCTCGGTGAGGGCGACGACGCCGACTTCACCCCCGTCGAGCTGCTGCTCGTGGCGATCGCCGGATGCAGCGCGATCGATGTCGACTACCTCACCGGCAAGCGGGTCGAGCCTGAGTCGTTCGATGTCACCGCCCGGGCGGACAAGGTCCGTGACGAGCTCGGAAACCGGCTCACCGACATCCGGATCAGCTTCGACGTCACTTTCCCGTCTGGTCCTGAAGGGGACGACGCGTTGGCGAAGCTCCCCCGTGCGGTTGCCCAGTCGCACGATCGGTTGTGCACGGTGACGCGGACTGTCGTCGTCGGCACGCCGGTCGAGTCGGTCGTCAGCTGACGTCCGACATCCAGCCCGGCCGCCGGATCAGGCAGAACGGGTGGCCGGCCGGATCGGCGTAGGTGTCGCCGTCGAGGTGCCGGGCACCGAGGGCGATGACCTCCGGACCAGCCGTCGCCGGGTCGTCGACCGCGACGTCGACATGCATCTGCTGCGGGACGCTGGGGTCCGGCCAGGTCGGTGCGACGTGGTCGGGTGCGCACTGAAAGGCCAGGCCCGACGTCCGGTCATCCGCGGACACCACCACGAAGCTCCCATCGTCGTACGTGATCGGATGCCCGAGCAGCGCTGACCAGAACGCCGCCGACCCCTGGGGGTCAGCGGCGTCGAGGATCAGGTGATGGAGCCGGCCGATCATGCCGTCAGCGTACGTCCTGAAATGGCACTGCTGTCAGCCCTTGCCGTCGAACGCATCCTGCAGGCCTTGGATGCTCAGCCGGTTCATCTGCATCATCGCCGCCTGAGCCCGGGCGGCGGCGTCGCGATCCGGGTCGGCGAACAGCCGGAACATGATGGCGGGCACGATCTGCCAGGAGAGTCCGAACGCGTCGACCAGCCAACCGCACTGGCTCTGGCGTCCGCCTCCCTCGATCAGCGCGTCGGAGATCGTGTCGACCTCTTCCTGGCTCTCGACGCTCACCGCCAGCGAGAAGGCGTCGTCGAGCGTGAAGTGCGGACCACCGTTCATGAGGGTCAGCTCGGTGCCTTGAAGCTTGATCGTGGCGACGAACAACGAACTGTCGGGATGGCGGTTCTCCTCGACGATCTCGGTGTCGGGAAAGACCGCCCGGTAGCGATCGATGGCCTGCTCCGCATTGTCGTTGAACCACAGGAACGGGGTGATGGTGATGGTGCTCATGCTTGGTCTCCTTCATCGGTGGCGGGGTTGTTTCGGAACTTGGCCGGCGTCGCCAGCAGTGCGTCGAGCTTGTGGAACGACTGGCCCCAGCCGACTGCGCTCATCTCGCGCGTCTGCTCCGGAAGTGGTCCCTGACGGAGCTCGAGTCGGGTGCCGTCGCCCTCGGGGATGAGTTCGACCGACATGCTCAGCTTCGTGCCGTCCGCCATGCCGGGGATGCCCCGGGCGACCTGGTAGCCGACCAGCAGCTGGTTCTCCACGACCTCGGTGAGGGTCGTGTCCATGGGGGCGCGCTGGGTGGGATCGTCCTTGTTGACCATCGTCATCCGCCAGTGGCCGCCCGGTCTGGCGTCGACGCTGACGGTGTCGAGCGGGACGCTGAACACCAGTGGTCCGAACCATTGCGCCAGCTGTTCGGGGTCGGTGAACGCTCGATAGACCATCGCCGGCGGCGCGTCGAAGTGGCGCGAGATGGTGACCTCGTAGGTGTCGGAGGGTGCTTCAGTCATCGTCTTCTCCCATGTCGGTGTCTTCGTCTTGGTCGGTGGCCGCGAGTGCCTTCATGGCGGCGAGGTGCACGTCCAGGCGGTTGAATCGTTCGTCCCAGAGCTGGCTGAGGTGTTGCATCCAGGTTGTCGCCTCCTCCAGCGGCTCGGTGCGGAGGCTGTTCGTACGCCATTGCGCCTGGCGGTCCCGAGCGATCAGGCCCGCACTCTCCAGCACCTTGAGGTGCCGCGAGATCGCCGGGAGGCTGATCGAGAACGGTGCCGCCAGCTCGGTGACGTTGGCATCACCCTCCCCGAGCCGGGCGAGGATGTCGCGCCGGGTCGGATCGGCGAGTGCCGAGAACACCTTGCTCAGCTGGTCGGTAGCCATGTACTTAACGTATAGGTTAATTAACCACTACGTCAAGTACATGGCGGGAATCGTGCCGGTAGAGTCCGGTTTCTATGCCAACAGCCGTGCCGCTCGACGTGTGGATCGCGACCGTGGTCGGCCTGGTCCTGATCGTGGTTCTCGACCTTGTGGTGATCGCTCGTCGCGACCACGCCGTGACCGTCAAGGACGCGACGCGCTGGGTCACGTTCTACGTTGCGCTTGCGATCGCCTTCGGCGTCGGGATGCTCGTGCTCGGCCCGGGTCATACCGGCGGCGAGTTCTTCGCGGGCTACATCACCGAGTACAGCCTGAGCGTCGACAACCTCTTCGTGTTCGTGATCATCATGGCGCGGTTCGTGGTGCCGGCCATCGCGCAGGACAAGGTCCTCTACATCGGCATCGTGTTGTCGCTGCTGATGCGGGCGGTGTTCATCTTCGCCGGCGCGGCCGCCATCGAAGCGGCGTCGTGGACGTTCTACATCTTCGGCGCGTTCCTGATCTACACCGCGATCCACCTGGTGCTGGAGGGCGAGAACGACCCGGATGACTTCCAGGAGGGCGCGCTGATCCGTACGCTTCAACGCGTACTCCCACTGACGCCCGACTACTCAGAAGCCAAGCTCGTGGTTCGCCAGGGTGCGCGTCGGATGCTGACGCCGCTGGTCATCGTCATCGTGGCGATCGGCGTGGCCAATGTGGTCTTCGCACTCGACTCGATCCCGGCGATCTTCGGGCTGACCAAGGATCCGTACGTCGTGCTGACCGCCAACGCCTTTGCGTTGATGGGCCTGCGCCAGCTCTACTTCCTGATCGGCGGACTGCTCGAACGCATCGTCTATCTCAACGTAGGCCTGTCAGTGATCCTCGGCTTCATCGGCATCAAGCTGATCGTCGAGGCGCTGCACGGCTCCGGGTTCACGAAGATCCCCGAGATCGGCATCCTGGCGTCGTTGGGGTTCATCGTCGTGACGCTGGTGGTGACCGCGATCGCCAGCCTCGCGAAGCCGCCCGACGTCAGTGCAGGGTGAGGTCGGGGTTGTAAGGACCTTTGGGCTCGACCCAGAAGTCCAGCGCCAGGTCCTCCTCGGTGCCGCCGTTGAGGTAGATCGAGAAGTCGGTCACGCCGGCGTCCTCGAGGACGTCGTCGTCGATCAGGAACTTGCCGGTGTAGTCCCGGCTCGGCTTGATCAGGATCTCGTACGCCGCGTCCGCCATGATCGCCGGCGTGCGGGAGTGCGACACGAGCCCGGCGCCGACGACGTTGCGGACCGCTGCGGTGTCGATCGCCGTGCGGGGCCAGAGCGAGTTGGCGGCGATGCCGAGGTCGGTCAGCTCGACGCTTAGCCCCAACGTCACGAGGCTCATCCCGTACTTCGCCATCGTGTATGCCGTGTGGGTCGTGAACCACTTGGGGTCGGTGCTGATCGGCGGGGACAGGGTCAGGATGTGGGGATTGTCGGCCTTCTTGAGCCACTCGATCGACGACTTGGCCAGCAGGAAGGAGCCCCGGGCGTTGATGTCGTTCATCAGGTCGTACTTCTTCATCGAGACGTCTTCGGTCTTCGACAGGTCGATCGCGCTGGCGTTGTTGACCACGATGTCGATGCCGCCGAACGCCTCCGCGGTCTTGGCCACCGCGTCGAGGACGAACTCGTCGTCACGGATGTCACCCACCAGCGGGAGTGCGTGACCGCCGGCGGCTTCGATCGCCTCGGCGGCGGTATAGATCGTGCCGGGCAGCTTGGGGTGTGGCTCGGTGGTCTTCGCGAGCAGCGCCACATTCGCGCCGTCCTTGGCCGCGCGGACCGCGATGGCCTCGCCGATCCCGCGACTGCCGCCGGACATGATGATCGTCTTGCCTGCAAGGGACATGCCGCTGATCTTGCCGTGGGGCTCACTTACAGTCAATACTGACGGTAAGTGAGAAAGGTCCCGTATGAGCTCGCACCATCCTGACTGGTTCACGTATGCGTTGGACCAGCCCTATGAGAGTCGCGAGATCGATCTCGACGGGACACGCATCACCTACCGGGCCTGGGGCAAGAGCGGAGGAGCTCCCGTTGTACTGGTGCACGGCGGTGCGGCCCACGCCGGGTGGTGGGATTCGACGGCACCCTTCCTGGCGGCCGAGCATCGAGTGATCGCGATCGACCTGTCGGGCCACGGTGACAGCGACCGACGGGAGAAGTACTCGCTGGCGACCTGGGCGGCCGAGGTGATGGCGGTGGCTGCTGCCGAGTCCGATCAGGTGCCGGTCGTCTTCGGGCACAGCATGGGCGGCTTCGTCGCGCTGACGGCAGGTCGCGACCACGGATCGTCGCTGCGCGGTGTGGCCGCGATCGACTCGCCGGTGCGGGAGCTGTCGGCGGAGGCGAAGGCCTGGATCGCCGAGGGTGGCCACGGTGACATCCCCGGCAACAAGGTCTATCCCGATCGCGAGACGATCCTCGGCAGGTTCCGGACACTTCCGGAGGACACCTCGACGCTGTCGTACGTGAAGGACCATCTCGCCGAAGGCTCGATCAAGCAGGTCGACGGAGGATGGACCTGGAAGTTCGACCCGCACATCTTCCTCAGCTCGCGGATGGAGCCAGAGGAGCTCGCGGCGATCGACTGCGAGGTGGGACTGATCCGCGGCGAGCGTGGCATGGCGACGACCGACATCACCGATCTGGTGGCCGAGCGGTTGGGTGGCGACGTACCCGTCACCCTCATCCCCGACGCCGGGCACCACATCATGCTCGACCAGCCGATTGCGCTCATCGCGGTCCTGCAGACCCTGTTAGGCCAATGGAGGCGACATGACTGACGGCACTACCCGTGACGACTGTGTGATCGAGACTGACGACGGGGTGCTCAGGATCACCTGGAACCGTCCCGAGACGCTCAACTCGGTCAACGGTCCGATGCTCGATGCCGCGGCCGAGGCGATCGAGACGGCCACCGAGGACGTACGCCTGGTGGTGATCACCGGCACCGGCCGGGCGTTCTGTGCCGGTGCCGATCTCGGCAACGCCGATCGTGGCACCGAGACGCTCGACGGCGCCAACCGACTCGTCCGCGCCATGACGCGATCGCCGATCCCGGTGGTCAGCGCCGTCAACGGCATCGCCGCCGGAGTCGGTTGCTCGCTGGCGATCGCCGCGGACATCACGCTGGCCAAGAGCTCGGGCTACTTCCTGCTCGCGTTCGTCAACATCGGCCTGATGCCCGATGGTGGCGCCACCGAGCTGGTCGCCGCCTCGATCGGACGGGCCCGGGCGAACCGGATGGCGATGCTCGGCGAACGGCTCAGCGCCGACATCGCCGCCGAGATCGGGCTGATCTACAAGTCCCTCGACGACGAGGCGTACGACGCCGAGCTGGCGATGCTGACGCAGAAGCTGGGTCGCGGTCCGTCGAAGGCGCTCGGTGCGATGAAGGGCGCGATCAACGCGACGACGTTGACCCATCTCGACGAGGCGCTCGACCGGGAGCGCGCCGACCAGATTGCGCTGTTCTCGACTGCCGATGCCTTCGAGGGCGGCATGGCCTTCCTGGAGAAGCGCCCGGCCGTCTTCACCGGGAAGTAGGACCGGATGACCAGTGACTTCGAGGCGCTCGAACGTACGCTCACCAACCGGCGAAGCTGCCGCGGCTACACCGACGAGCAGGTGCCGCGAGACGTCATCGAGCAGGTGTTGTCGGCGGCCCAGCGCACCGCGTCGTGGTGCAACACGCAGCCGTGGCACGTGGTCATCACCTCCGGCGATGCCACCGTCAAGCTCCGCGACGCCCTGCTCGCGTCTGAAGGAGGCGGCCCGGACTTCGACTTCCCCGCTGCCTACACCGGCGTCTACGACGCGCGTCGCAAGGAGGTCGGCTGGCAGCTGTATGACGCGGTCGGCGTGACGAAGGGCGATCGCGAAGCTTCCGGCCGGGAGATGCTGCGCAACTTCGAGTTCTTCGGCGCTCCGCACGTCGCGATCCTCACCACCGAGGCGG
>JAWWPE010000046.1:0-3164 GCA_033850895.1 Nocardioidaceae bacterium
AAGGCATCGCGCGCCTGCTGCGAGATGAAGGCATCGACGTGATCGCCCAGCGCGCCGATGCTCTCGGCCTCGCCGCTGCGATCGACGAGGATCCCCCGGACGTGGTGATCCTTGACGTCCGGATGCCGCCGACCCACACCACCGAAGGTCTGGACGCCGCCGTGGAGATCAAGGAACGGCACCCCGAGATCGGCGTCCTGGTGCTGTCCCAGTACGTCGAGACGCATCATGCCGTTGACCTGCTCGTCGGTGCGCGCAGTGGCGTCGGCTATCTGCTCAAGGAGCGCGTCACCGCACACTCTGACCTCGTGGACGCCATCAAACGCGTGGCCGAGGGCGGCACCGTGATCGACCCCGAGGTGGTGCGAAGGGTCCTCGAGACGCCACGCCAATCCGATCCCCTCGACCGCCTGACCGAACGCGAGCAGGAGGTCCTGGCGCTGGTGGCCGCGGGCCACTCCAACGCCTCGATCGCGGACCTTCTGGCGACCAGCGCCCGGACGGTCGAGACCCATACGAGCCGGATCTTCACCAAGCTGGACCTGGAGGCAACCTCGACGACCCATCGCCGAGTCCTGGCCGTGCTCGCGCACCTACGAGCCACAGCCAGCTCAACGTCGCCGTCAGGCTGAAGGCCGGATCCCGCCGGGGAGAACGGGGGCGGCGATCGCGTTGAAGCGACGGCGGCGCAGTCCCGCCTCGGCCTCCACGATCGCGCGTATCTCGTCGAGCTCCTCCCGCGCGATTCCCAGCTCATCGACCGCACGCTCCAGACGACTGACCTCGTCGGGGGTCAGTGGTCCATCACTGGAGCACATGCACAAGGCGTAATACACCTGACCGCGGGCGACCTGGGTGAATCCGGGGATGTCCTTCAGGTCATCGAGTGTGTCGGAGTCGTCATATGCCGCGATCGCCTCGATCACCCAGTCAGCGCCATGCGCGGCCGTGTGATAGCCGATCAGCCATTCCCGCTCACGCTCGGTGATCCGTCCGTTCCCTCCGGCGATCAGCATGGTCGCCTTCGCCGACATCAAGTTGTCCTCGTCGGTGATCTGGTCGCCGGCTTCACCGGGCATGTCCCAGTTCTCCTGCACGAACCACCGCAGTGCGACCGCCCGATGCTGCTCGGCGCTGGTGAAGACACGGTGGACGACTGGGATCTCGGCGGTGACCGTGGTGCCTGACCCACGAGGGCTGTCCAGCGTGAACCGTCCACCCATGGCTCCGACTCGATCGGCCAGTCCTTGCAGACCGGATGCAACGGACTGCTCGGCACCACCGACTCCGTCGTCCGTCACGATCACACGGAGGTGCTCGTCCAGCACCTGCGCCTGCACCGTCACGCGCGAAGCGTCAGCGTGCTTGTTGGCGTTGGTGAGTGCCTCGGCGACGACGTAGTACGCGGCGATCTCGACGGCTTCGAGAAGCCTTTCGTCCAGATCAACCTGAAGATCGACGGGTATGCCGGGCCGCTCGGCGAGGGACTCCAGTGCACCACGGAGACCGGTGTCGTCAACGATCGCCGGGTGGATGCCCCGGGTCAGCTCGCGCAGCTCGGCTATCGCATCGTTGAGCTCACGAGCGGCGTCAGACAGCAGGGCCGTGAGCTCAGCGTCGCCGTCGCCTCGTCGGCTTGCCAGCCGGAGCATCAGGGCGAGCCCGACCAGCCGCTGCTGTGCTCCGTCGTGGAGGTTGCGCTCGACCCGTTGGAGCTCGCGATCGCCGGCATCGATGATGCGGGAGCGCGAGGCATTCGCCTCCAGAAGCTCGGCCCGCAGCTGCGCCTTGAGGCGTTCGTTGTCGAGCGCCAAGGTTGCAGCCCCGACCGCCGCACGCAACCGTTTCGGATGTCGGAGGAGGCGTGGATGGTGGACGAGACCCGCTATCGGTTTCCCGTCGCGATCGATCGGTGTGAACGCGCGACGCGCATTGGGGCCCGGCCGGGCCGTCTCCTCACCGAGCCCACTGATCCAACCGCCACGTCCGACCTGGGTGTAGACGATCTCGAGGTCCGGGTCTGCGAGAGCCCGGCGGAGCGCGTCGCGGACCGTGTCGTCCGGCCCCCCCGTACCGAGGCTGGCGAGCGCGAGGGCGAGCCGCTCGTCAGCAGTCCGAGCGAGAATGAACCAGGCTGCCAGGGTGAGCAGAGCTGCGCCGATCACGAGCTGCAACCAGAAATCGTACGGATGGTCGAAGTCGAGGAAGACAAGCGCGGCGGCGGCGAGCAGCGCCACGGCGACCAGGCCGTTGCGGAGCGCCCTGTTCATCAGGCCAGGAGCTCGGTGATGGCAGCGAGTGAGAGCTCGTCCTTCGGTATGTAGCCGGCCGCCAGGCCCTCGGCCAACAGACGTCCATGATCCACGTCGAGGGTCGAGATCAGGATCACCACGGTGCCACCGACTTTCCCACGGAGTCGCCGAGCGACTTCCACGCCGTCGACCCCGGGCATCCGGACGTCGACAAGAACGGCGTCAGGATAGCAATCCTCGACCGTCGCGAGGGCGTCCTTGCCGGATGAGACTTCGGCCAGGACCTCCACGCCCTCCGCCTCCAGCGCTCGGCAGGCGGCCGCGCGGAACCGCCGGTCGTCATCGACAAGTACGACCCGCAGCGGCATCTGTCCACACTGTCATCGAGCAGCCCGGACGGGATCCGTGCTGGCACGGACGACACGACGCTCAGACGAACGTGACCTTGGCCGCAATCGACCTGAGCTGATCCGCGGTTCCGGACAGTGGGTGCGGCGCCTCGAACAGGTGCGCCGCCTGGGTGGCCAGCTCGTCGAGCCGCTCGACCATGACGACCTGCTCGGACTGCCCTTCGGGCAAGCGTTGCAGGTCGCGGGGCAGGGTGAACGTCATACCCGCGTTGACCCCCGGATGTACGTGATTGGCGGGCAGGCTGGCCAGGTGGCTGGCCAATCCGTCGAGCACGAACATCAGGTCGATGGCCAACGAGATCATCGTCATCTTGTCGGCGCGATGCGCCGGCGAACGACCGAAGGACTGCACCAGCGAGCGGACCATGTGGCTGAAGACCGAGTTGGCGAGGTCGAGGACCAGGGCGCTCTCCGGGACATTGATCAGGACGTGCGGACCGGGCTCCAGTGGGCGCCTGCACACCGGATTGCGTGCCGCCGGGAACGCCGGCTCGAAGTCCGG
>JAWWPE010000131.1:0-4835 GCA_033850895.1 Nocardioidaceae bacterium
CCACCGGTGAGATCCCCCCGGTCGCCGAGCGCGAGGTGCTGGACCAGTGGCTGCTGTCGGAGCTGCATTCGCTGACCCGAGACGTGACCGCCTCGCTGGAGGACTTCGACACCCAGGACGCCGGCGCCCGGATCGCGGGTTTCATCGACGACATGTCCAACTGGTACGTCCGTCGCTCCCGTCGCCGGTTCTGGCGCGGAGACACCGCGGCGTTCGCGACCCTGCACGAGACCCTCGACGTGCTCACCCGGCTGCTGGCGCCGCTGACCCCGTTCATCGCCGAACGCGTCTGGCAGGACGTCATCCTGCCCGTCACGCCCGGAGCGCCGGCCTCCGTGCACCTGGCGGACTGGCCGGTTGCCGACGAAGCGCTGATCGTCGATGGCCTGGGCGCCCGAGTCGACCTCTCGCGCCGCATCACCGAGCTCGGCCGCGCCGCTCGTGCGGAGGCCAAGGTACGCACCCGTCAGCCATTACGACGCGCCCTCGTCGCCTCGGGTGCCTGGGAGCAGCTCGGCGAGGAACTGCGATCGCAGGTCTGCGAGGAGCTCAACGTCGGGTCGTTGGAGTCCCTGGCGGAGGCGGCCGGAGACCTGGTAGATCACAGCGCAAAGGGCAACTTCCGCCAGCTCGGCAAGCGGTTCGGCAAGGAGACGCCGAAGGTCGCAGCGGCGATCGCGGCTGCCGACGCTGCCGCGCTGGCCGCCGCCCTGTCGGAAGCCGGCACTGCCACCGTCGACGTCGACGGCTCAGCGGTCGAGATCGGTCCCGACGACGTCATCATCTCCGAGCGTCCGCGCGAAGGGTGGTCGGTCGTCAACGACCAGGGCGAGACGGTTGCCCTCGACCTGGAGCTGGACGACACGCTCCGCCGTGCTGGCCTGGCTCGCGAGGCGATCCGGGTCATCCAGGAGGCGCGCAAGTCCTCTGGATTCGACATCGGCGATCGGATCACGCTCGCCTGGTCCGCCACCGAGCCCATGAACCAGGCCGTACGTGCACACCAGGCGGAGATCGCCGACGAGGTACTGGCCACCGAGGTCACCGAGGACTCCACCGCCTCGACGTTCCACGATGTCGAGCTCGGACTCGGATTCACCCTCGTCAAGGTCTGAACGCACAAACGCATACGGCCCGCCTCCGAGGAGGCGGGCCGTACGTGTGTGTGTCTGAAGCTCAGAAGCCTTCGTCGTCGCCGAGCAACGAGCGGAGGCGACGTGGAGCCGTCTCGGCCTGTGCCTCGACCGGGACGGGGCCGCTGTCGCTGGCCGCAAGCTGGTCGAGCTGGCTCTGGAAGTAGTTCTTGAGCCGGGCGCGGTACTCGCGCTCGTAGGCACGCAGGTGCTCGACCTCACGCTGCATCTCGTAACGCTCGCGCTCGATCGTGGCAACGGCCTGCGAGCGACGCTCGTTGGTCTCCTCGTCGAGCTTCTGCGCGCGGATGCGTGCATCGGTCTCGAGTCGGTCAGCCTTGCCACGAGCCTCGTTGGTCAGTCGCTCAGCCTTCGTGCGAGCCTCACCGACGATCCGGTCAGCCTCGTCCTTGGCGGCTTCCATCAGCTGGTCGGCATTGGCCGAGGCGATCTCGAGCAGGCGTGCTGCTGCCGAGGATGCGTCGCCCATGGACGGGGCGGGGCGGCTAGCTTCAGGGACCGGGGTCGGCGTCGCCACCGGCTCGGGCGCCGGAGGCGTGTAGGCCACGGGCTCCTGCACGGCCGGCGTCGGTTGGACGGCCGGTGCGGCGTGCGTGATGGCAGGGATGAGACCGGTTGGTTCGCCGGTCGATGCTGCAGCTACCTTGGCGCGAAGTTCTTCGTTCTCGACCGTGAGCCGCTCGAGCTCGGCCTCGACCTCGTCGAGGAACTGGTCAACTTCGCCCATGTCATAGCCTTCGCGGAGACGGACAGGCGTAAATCTTTTGTTACGCACGTCCTCTGGCGTCAATGGCATGAGATCACCTATGGGTTCGGGGTAGTCCTAGGGACTCGGAGACACCACCGTACTCCGTCATCGTTCACTCCTGCCACAAGAGTCCCGAACTCACAGCCTGCGTTCAGGGCATTTCCCGGCAGGTCAGAAGAAGATCGCTCCGACGATGCGCTGCAGGATGAAGATGCCGATCAGCAGGATCATCGGTGAAAGATCGAGCAGCACCGCACCGAGGCGCAGTGGCGGTATCACTCCGCGTACGGCACGAAGCGGCGGATCGGTGACGGAATAGATGCCCTCGCACAGCACCGCGACGAATCCGGTCGGCCGCCAGTGGCGAGCCAGCATCTGGACCCAGTCGAGCACGAAGCGGGAGATCAGAAGGACTATGGCGATCCAGAGGACAAACAGGATGATGTGACCGGCTGTGGCCATAGGTCAGCTCTGGTTGTAGAAGCCGCCAGCAGCGATGCGCTGCTTGTCCTCGTCGGTCACCGTGATGTTCTCAGGCGACAGCAGGAAGACCTTGGCGGTGACGCGGTTGATCGAACCGTGGGCGGCGAAAACCAGACCGGCGGAGAAGTCGACGAGCCGCTTGGCGTCATCGTCGTCGATCTCGGAAAGGTTCATGATGACCGGCACGCCCGAGCGGTAGTGCTCACCGACTGTGCGGGCGTCGTTGTAGGTGCGCGGCGTCACGGTCTCGATGCGGGCCAGGTCGGACTCCGTGGAGGGACGACGCTCGGGTCGGCGTTCGGGACGGCGGTGCTCGTCGATGCTGGCAACCGGCGCAGGACGCACGGCAACGGCCTGCCTGCTCACGGGTGCGGGCTGGTCGAAGTCATCCTCGAACTCGTCGTCAAATTCCGCCTGCTCGACGAGGCCGAGATATTCGCCGACCTTCCGCATTGCGCCAGCCATGAGAAACTCCGTCAGTCCGATCGATGTGACACTCCCGAGATTAGCGGGTGGAGCCACGCACACCGAGCACTGAACGCCCGATTCGCAGGTGTGTCGCGCCGGCCGCGATTGCCGCCTCGAAGTCCCCGCTCATGCCGGCCGAGACGATCGTGGCGTCGGGATGATCGACACGCAGGTCTGAAGACAGTCGTACGAGGTGCTCGAAGTGCGGTGCGGGGTCCTCACCCAGAGGCGCCACCGTCATGAGTCCACCCAAGACCAGGTGCTCGGATCCGGCGATCGCTGCCGCCAGCTCGGGTATGCCGGCCGGCACGACACCCGCCCGCCCGGGGTCCGTGGCATCGAAGTCGACCTGGATCAGGCACGGGAGCGTACGTGCCGCGGCCCCTGCTCCACGCGACAACGAGTTGGCCAGCTTGACCCGGTCGACGCTGTGCACCATGTCGGCATAACGCGCGACCGCGCCGGCCTTGTTGGTCTGCAAGCCGCCCACGAAGTTCCAGCGCAGCGGATGCGTGACCTGGTCGTACTTGTCACCGGCTTCCGGGTGACGATTCTCACCCACATCCGTGACCCCCAGCTCGGCGAGGATCTCGACGTCGCTCGCCGGGTAGGTCTTGGTCACCACGATCAGGGTGAGCTCGTCGGCGCTCCGACCGGCCGCCTGGCAGGCGTCGGCGATGCGTTGGCGGGTCTCGGCGAGCCCGGCGGCGATCTCGTCACGGCGGGCCACGGGGTCCCTCATCTGACCACCGCGATCGCGCCGAACCTGCCGGAGTCCTGCCCTTGTCGGCGGTAGGAGTACCACTCGTCCCGCTCGATGGTGCACTCCTCGGCGCCGAGGTCGTTGACCCGCACGCCTTCGGCGAGGAGCTGGCTCACCACGCCCGCACCGACGTCGATCGCCGGCGTGCCCCAGGAGGTCGTCGAGCGAGCCTCTGGAACCACCTTCGCGACCGCGTCCGCCATCGTCTCGGGCAGCTCATAGCAGCGCCCACATGCACGCGGACCGATCCACGCCTCGATGTCCGAGGACGCTCGAGCGCGAAGCGCCTCCACTGCGGTCGGCACCACACCACGCACGAGGCCTTCCCGACCGCAGTGCACCACTCCGGCGAGCGGCTCGGTCGCTGAAGCCAGCACGATCGGCGTGCAGTCAGCGACGCGCACGAGCACACCGATGCCGGACTGGTCGGTCAGCAGCGCGTCGGCCACCGGGATCTCGCCCTCGGCGACATCATCGACCCAGGCGACATCGGCACCGTGCACCTGGGTCATCCGGACCAGTCGATCGAGCCGCATCGCGTCGGCCAGGAGGCGGAGATTGCGCTGGACCAGGTCAGGGTCGTCGCCGTTGGACGTACCGAGGTTGAGCGACTCCCACGGGCCATCACTCTCACCGCCGACTCGGTCGGTGAACGCGAAGGCGACGTGGCCGGACTCCGACTCCCCCGTGTGCCAGAACACTCAGCTGCCAGGAGCTCAGCGCAGGAAGTCGGGCACGTCGAGGTCGTCGCCGTACTCGGTGGGCATCGGATCGGCGGGCACCGTGACGTTGCCCGCACCATCGCGCGGAGCATCCAGGAACGGATCAGGATCGAGATAGCTCTGGGCCGTGGGCGGCGCGGCCACCTCGGCCGGAGCGGGCTCGACGTCCTTGAGCAGCGACGGCTGCGTGGTGTCGCGCATCTTGGGCTCGCCACCGTCGAAGCCGGCCGCGATGACCGTGACCCGGACCTCGTCGCCGAGGGCGTCGTCGATCACCGCGCCGAAGATGATGTTGGCGTCGGGATGCACGGCGTCGGCCACCAGCCCGGCGGCCTCGTTGATCTCGAACAGTCCGAGGTCGGAGCCGCCGGCGATCGAGAGCAGCACACCGCGAGCGCCCTCGATCGATGCCTCCAGCAGCGGGCTCGAGACGGCGCTCTCGGCGGCGACCGCGGCGCGGTGCTCTCCACGCGCCGAGCCGATGCCCATCAGGGCGG
>JAWWPE010000150.1:0-4286 GCA_033850895.1 Nocardioidaceae bacterium
CTGGTCATGCTCGACCTGGCCAAGCAGCTCGCCGAACGCGATGCCGACCTCGCCGCCGCCTACGACCTCTGAGGATCCCCATGACCGACATGCTGCGGCCTCGCCGCTCCGTCCTGTACATGCCCGGTGCCAATGAGCGCGCACTCGAGAAGGCCAAGGGCATCGATGCCGACGCCTTGATTCTCGACCTTGAGGACGCCGTCTCCCCCGACAGCAAGGTCGAGGCCCGGGAGCGGGTTTGCGCGGCAGTGACGTCCGGCGAGTACGGCCACCGCGAGCTCGCGATCCGGGTCAACGGCATCGGCACCGAATGGCACGACGCTGACATCGCGGCCGCCGCGAAGGCCGGCCCCGACGCCGTGCTGGTGCCGAAGGTCAACTCCGCGGCCGAGGTCCAGCACCTGGTCAGCGCCCTCGAAGCCGCCGGAGCACCCGAGCACACGATGCTCTGGGCGATGATCGAGACCCCGATCGCGCTGCTGCACGCCGAGGAGATCTGCGCGGCCGACGAGCGGCTCACGGTGATCGTGATGGGCACCAACGACGTGGTCAACGAGACGTACGGACTGCACGTTGCTGGGCGCAACCCGCTGGTGCTGACCGCCTTGTCGATCTCGCTCCTCGCCGCCCGCGCCGCCGGCAAGGTCATCCTCGACGGCGTCTACAACGACGTGAAGAACGCCGAAGGCTTCGACGCCGAGGCCCGGCAAGGACGTGAGATGGGCTTCGACGGCAAGACCCTGATCCACCCGAGCCAGGTCGACCCGGCCAACACCGCCTTCGGCCCGTCCGACGAGGAGGTCGAGCACGCGAAGGAGATGATCGCGACGTTCGACGAGGCCAAGGCGGCCGGCAAGGGCGTCGTGACATTCAACGGCCGCATGGTGGAGGAGCTGCACGTACGCGATGCGAAGCGCATCCTCGCCATCGCCGAGGCGATCGGCGCCCGCTGATCGTCCGCATGCGAAAGGGCGGCGATGGGGATCTCCCCACCGCCCCCCTTCACGTGGTGCGCTATCAGTTCTTGCGCAGCCCATAGAGAGCCGAAATCATCGCCTGCCTCTGGCGCTGAGCTTCGCGTCGTCGACGTACAGTCTCCAGAAGCACCGCACGATCGATCTCGGACACCTCATCCCAGGCGCGCTTGTCGCGTACCTGGCGGGATTCGAAGATTGCCATGGCGTTCACCCCCTCTCCAAGTGATCCGGTCGTGGATGTTGGTTCGGTCGGGTTCTGCGCGGGCATGAGTTCGAGTTGCGTTGTCATAGCGCGCCTCCTTTCTTGGTGGGTTGGATGGGATCGGAAATGTGTCTGGACATAGAAAAAGCCGCCTCGGATGGATATCCGAAGCGGCAGAAGCTGCCATCAAGACATGGCTACTTCAGGTGCACTGCTCCGGAGGTCGGACCGGCAAAAGGCATGGCAACAACGCCGGCATAGAGGCCAGCTGTCGCGGTGATGAGTGTCTTCATGGGTCCACCTCCTTCGTCGATTCGAGCTCCCGAAGGAGCAGTCGTGCCAAGGTAGCAAAGGATCAGAGAGGTTGTCTAACTTCGCGGCGTGTCGCTGAGAAATGCGCGGCCGCCGGGACAGATCCCGGCGGCCGCACCATCGATTTCTAGTTGGACGTGCCGAGCCTCAGTGCGCGTCCGATCGTGTAGAACAGGTCAGTCTGGTCGCTCAAACCAACCAGATTGGCCGCTTCCGGCCCGTAGCCCGCGATGCGGACCTGGGTGCCGGTGTGCTCCTGCGATCCGCCGGCCGGGGCGGTGCCGTACGACAGCGTCATGGGGCTGTCGTCCGCGGTCAGCAGCGTCGCCGTGAGGCCCGGCGTGTTGCTGCCGGTCTCGACGATCTGGCTGGTGTGACCGTGATCGGCGGTGACGATGACCAGCGTGTGCCGGTCGTGCTTGGCAAACTTCAGCGCCGCCTGCACCGCGGCATCCAGGTCAAGCGCCTCGCCGATCTGGCCGCAAGCATTCGCAGCGTGATCCTGCTTGTCGATGCTGGCGCCCTCGACCTGGAGGAAGAACCCCTTCTTGTTTCCCTTGTCGAGCAGGTCGATGGCCTTGGACGTCATCGCCTTCAGGGAAGGCTGGGTCGAGGGCTTGTCCGGGTTCGGCGTGCACTTGACCGCCGGCTTCGTACCGCCGTCGGGCGTTGCTGCCGGGCCGGCGAGGTTGACCGGGAAGTTGCCCGGCGCGAACAGGCCGAGCAACGGCTTGTTCTGGTTGGCCTTGCTGACCGCGGCGAGTCCGGACGCGTCGTTGACCACGTGGTAGCCGCGGCTCTTCGCCTGGTCCAGCAGGGTCTTGTTCTTGTACTTGCCCGCGACGGCCTTCTCGTTGAACGTCGTCGAGCCGCCTCCCAAGGTGACGTCGGGCCGCGTCTTGAGGAGCTGCTCGCTGATCGAGCCGGCGCCACCGTTCTGCAGGGCATTCGTCGGGCACGTCGTCGTGGTGACCGAGGGCCCGTAGCAGGAGCGCGACGTGACGTGGGAGATCTGCACGGCGGGTGTCGCGTCCTGGATCTCGGCAGTCGTCACGTCTCCGGTCTTGTAACCCTTCTTCTTGGCCAGCTCGAGCAACGTCGCATGAGGCTTGCCGTGGATGTCGACGCCGATCGCACCGTCATAGGACTTCACCCCGGTCGACCACCCGGTGCCCGAAGCGGCGGAGTCGGTCACGTAGTCGACCTTCCCCTCCTTGGTGAGCGAGAACGTCGTGTACTGCCCGGTCAGCGGCAGTGCGTCGATGCCGGGCAGCTTGCCGTCGGCGCCGTACGCGTAGTTGCGCGCCGAGGTGATCTCGGAGTCGCCCATGCCGTCACCGATGAACAAGATGACGTTGTCAGCCTTGCTGCTGTTGATGGCCTGCCGGATCGCAGAGCTCTGGTCGCCCGACAGCCGCCTGGCGTCTCCCGGGCCTGAAAGATCGTTCCCCGTTGCGATGGCACCGGC
This sequence comes from Nocardioidaceae bacterium, assembly GCA_033850895.1. Taxonomy (GTDB): domain Bacteria; phylum Actinomycetota; class Actinomycetes; order Propionibacteriales; family Nocardioidaceae; genus Aeromicrobium. The sequence goes on from JAWWPE010000150.1 coordinate 2,960, forward strand.
CGCGGAGGCGGCGACGATGGCTCCGGCCACCGCGACGCCGACGACGGTTCGCCTACTGGTCTTTCGTGTGTATGAGTTCATGACCTCATCGGACCGGTCGCGGATGAACTCAGGTGGAACGGGGAGCGGAATGCGCACGAATCCTGAGAAATCTCAGGACGTCAGTCGAACTCCAGGCGCTCGTCGATCTCGTCGCGGGTGTAGCCGGAGGCGTAGAGGAGATCGGCCGCGAGCGACCTGACCTGGGCGGCGATCGAGGCGCTGTTCATCGTCATGGCCTCGGGCAGTGCGGCCGACGCCATTCGTGCCGCCTCGACGAGCTCTTGGCGTGCCTCGTCGAAGTCATCGCGTTGCGAGAGGTCATCGGCGAAGATGCCGATCGCCCGGGCCAGGGCATCGATCGCGAGGTCCATGTCGGGCGGTACGACCTCGTGGTGGCGGAGCAGTGCCGAGGTCTTGCGGGCCAGCACCCTCGCATCGCGGACCGCATTGTCGAGATCGCGCACCGTGGCGACGTACGTCTCGACGTGGTCGCGCTGCTTCCAGCGCAACGGCGCCATCCGCGCTATCTCGCTGACGTTGGCGGCCGTCGATGTCATCGAATCCACGTGCGGCTGCATCGCTCGCGCCTCGGTGAGGGCGCGGTCGGCGAGATCGGCGTCCGCGGTGCGAAGGGCCAGGGCCGTACGACTGAGGATCGCGCCCAACCGGGTGAGGAATCCCTGCACCTCGCGGTCGATGTCGCGGATCGGGTTGCGAGGTATCAGCAACGTCATGGCGAATCCCACGACGCCTCCGACCAGGGCGTCGAGGAATCGCGTGGCGGCAGGGTTGCCGCCTCCGGCGACGGGAATGACCGCGGCCAGCAGGACGGAGGACGTGGCCGCCTGGGTCAGCGCGAGGCCCTTGAGGCCCAGAAGCGTGCCCGCCACCACCGTCAACGTGACGACCAGGGCGAGCTGCCACGTGCCGCGGCCGATGGCGAGGATGATGAGCTCGCCCATGAGCACCCCGGTCGACACCCCCAGGATCAGCTCGAGCACCGTGCGCCCGCGCAGGCCCGCGCCGGCTATCAGCACGATGATCGTGGCGATCGGGGCGAAGAACGCCTGGCGGTGCCCCAGGAAATGGGTCGCGATGAAGAACGCGATGGCCGTTCCGAGGCTCAACCGCAGCAGCGTCCGCCAACGTCGTCGAAGGACCTGGAGGCGGTCGGCGAACGACTCATCGGGGCGACGCAGCCGCAGGCGTCGCAGCGGGACGTCGCGAGCCGGGCTCATCGCGGGCACGCGCTCCGGGACATGATCAGCGCACGAGTCGGCGGATG
>JAWWPE010000204.1:0-2722 GCA_033850895.1 Nocardioidaceae bacterium
CGCGGCGCGGACGCGGTCGATGATGCCGAGGTACTTCTCCGCGCGGTAGGAACGACGCATCGCCTTCAGCACCCGGTCGGAGCCGGACTGCAGCGGCATGTGCAGGCTCGGCATGACGTTGGGCGTCTCAGCCATCGCGGCAATGACGTCGTCAGTGAAGTCCTTGGGATGCGGGCTGGTGAAGCGGACGCGCTCCAGACCGTCGATCTCACCGCACGCCCGCAGCAGCTTGCCGAACGCCTGCCTGTCGCCGAACTCCACGCCGTAGGAGTTGACGTTCTGGCCGAGCAAGGTCACTTCGATCACGCCGTCGGCGACCAGCGCCTCGATCTCAGCCAGGATCTCCCCCGGTCGGCGATCCTTCTCCTTGCCGCGCAGCGCGGGAACGATGCAGAACGTGCAGGTGTTGTTGCAGCCGACGCTGATCGAGACCCAGGCGGCAAACACCGAGTCACGCTTGGTCGGCAGGGTCGATGGGAAGACCTCGAGCGCCTCGAGGATCTCGACCTGCGACTCCTCGGCGATACGGGCGCGCTCGAGCAGCACCGGCAGCGAGCCGATGTTGTGCGTGCCGAAGACGACGTCGACGTATGGCGCGCGCTTGGTGATCGTGTCGCGGTCCTTCTGCGCGAGGCATCCGCCGACCGCGATCTGCATGCCCGGGTTCTCTGCCTTGACGCTGGCGATGTGGCCGAGGTTGCCGTAGAGCTTGTTGTCGGCGTTCTCCCTCACCGCGCACGTGTTGAAGACGACGAGGTCGGGGGTTGCGCCTGGCTCGGCCGCGACATAGCCGTCCGTCTCGAGCAGGCCGCTGAGCCGCTCCGAGTCGTGGACGTTCATCTGGCACCCGTAGGTGCGCACCTCATACGTCTTCGTCATCGCCGGTCAATCGTACGTGGCTGCGTCGGCGCCAGAGCATTCCGCGTCTATATGGTCACGCAGGCTCAGGGAGCGATGCGGCGGACTCAGCCATCAGCTCGGCCGCCTCTTGACCATCGACCACGTGCGTCGGCAGGGCTCTGGTCTCGACGAGCTGATGGCACAGGACCTTGAGCTTGATGTTGTGCTGCTGCGAATAGCGTTTGAGGGTGGAGAACGCGCGGTCCGCGTCGATCTCGAAGCGCTCCATGAGGAGGCCTTGGGCCTGGCCGATGACCGTACGAGTCTCGAGTGCCTGACGCAGGCCCTCCTCGCTTCGGGCGTAGCCGAGCGCGAGGGCGCCCTGGCGCGCGAACAGTGCAGCCAGGACCATGTCCTCGCGAGTGAACGTCGCTTCCTCCGCGCCGTAAAGGTTCAGCGCCCCGATCCGGCGTCCGCGGGCGTGCATCTCGGCCGACAGGATGCTGTTGAACCCGAGCAGGCTTGCCCGTGGTCCCCACGTCGGCCATCGCTCGTCGGTCGCGAGGTAGGCCGAGATGACGAGCGCATCCGCGACCGCCGCGTCCACGCACGGGCCTTCCCGCAGGTCGTACTGGAGTGCGTCCGCCGTGTGCACCGATTCATGAGTCGCGCCCACCGTCTTGAACGCGCGACCACGTGAGTTGAGCAGGGTGATGCCCCCGAAGTTGGTGCCGATGGTCTCGACCGCGAATCCCACGATCTGGTCGATCGTCTCGGTCACACCCTCGATGTCGGCCAACGAGTCGGCAAGACTCGCGAAGATCGTCGGGTCCTCGATCGACATGGCCCTCCGTCCCGTTGGCAACCGCCGAGCGGTGCCTTCGAAGCATACGCACCGATGGGTCCTTTCGAACCCGGAATCAGGTTTCGGCCCTTACCCGGGTGGGTAACTGTGTCGACGGCCTCGCCTGCCGGCGATACGGCTTCCTTCGAGAGAGGTGCACGACATGTCCACGAATGATCCACTCGATCCGCGAAACACCGGCGACAGCGCTGGCGACACCCACAACTTCGGAGACCTCCAGATCTCCACCGGACGGCAGTCGGCGTACGTCACGATCGAACTCATCGTGTATCTGCTGGCCGTGATCGGGGTGTTCATCGCCTCCGCGGTCGTCGACGAGGACGACGGCGCCGGTTTCGGCGCCTCGCAGGCCTGGTTCTACGTGACCCTGCTGACCGTCGGCTTCCTGCTCAGTCGCGGCCTGGCCAAGATCAACTCTCGCGGCAACAGCAATCGCGTCCTCTAGGTCTCACAACAGATGCCCCGTCCTCCGGTCGAGGACGGGGCATCTGCTTTGCGGCGGTTCAGCGCGAGAAGATCAAAATCAGCACCGCCGTGCCGACGGCGGATATCGCCAAGGAACCCAGGCAACCAAGCCTGTTGCTGAAGAACAGCACGCTAGCCGACCAGTCGCTTCGCGAATCCCTTGTGAACCTCGGACGCACGCTCCTGCTCGCCGGCGAAGGCACTGATGACCACGAGGGCGCCGGTCACGGCGGGCACGGCCCACTGCAGCATCCGCAACTGCTGCTGGGCGGCGGCCACCTCTGGCGGGGTCGACGGCGCCGGCTCGGTGCCGGACTCGGCAGGCACCGCGGTCTGCTCGGACACCTTGCGACCAAGGACCCGGCTGTATGCCGTGATGCCAAGTGCCGCTGCGGTGAGCGCGGTCTTGGCCAACGCCATCGAAGCGACGCCCTGCTGTCCGTGGATTCGGCCTGCGTTGCCCTTGATCTGACCGAGGCTACCGACGACGTGGGCACCGATCGCGGCGGCGTTGACCGGCGTCCAGCGATCCCAGCCGACGTTGGCAACCGC
>JAWWPE010000217.1:0-2639 GCA_033850895.1 Nocardioidaceae bacterium
CGTACAGCTCGGTGACCTGGTTGCGCGCCGCGGTGATCGCGGTCTCCGACAGCGTGGTCGAGTCGGTACGCATGTAGGTGATGTGGCCGCCCTCGTAGAGCCGCTGGGCCACCTGCATCGTGCGGGCGGCGCCGAACCCGAACTTGCGCGACGCCTCCTGCTGCATCGTCGTCGTGCGGAACGGGGCGTACGGGCGGCGGGTGTAGGGCTTGGACTCGACCGAGCGGATCGTGAACGGCTGGTCGGCGAGCGCTGCCGCGAGAGCTCCGGCCTGCTCCTCGTCGAGATGCGCGACCTTGTCGGAGGTGAGACTTCCGGTGTTGTCGAAGTTGGTGCCGGACGCGATGCGCTTGCCATCGACGCTGAACAGCTTCGCGGGGAACTGGCGGGGGTCGAAGCCCTCGCCGGCGTCGAACGTGGCCTCGAGGTCCCAGTAGGACGCGACCCGGAACAGCATCCGCTCACGCTCGCGCTCGACCACCAGACGGGTGGCGACGGACTGCACGCGGCCGGCCGACAGGCCGCTCATGACCTTCTTCCACAGCACCGGGCTGACCTCGTAGCCGTACAGCCGGTCGAGGATGCGGCGGGTCTCCTGGGCGTCGACGAGGTCCATGTCCACGTCGCGGGGGTGTTCGATGGCGTACTGGATGGCGTCCCGGGTGATCTCGTTGAACACGATGCGCTTGACCGGGACGGTGGGCTTGAGCTCGTCGAGCAGGTGCCACGCGATCGCCTCGCCCTCGCGGTCCTCATCTGTCGCGAGTACGAGCTCGTCGGACTCCTTCAGCAGCTTCTTGAGCTTGGCCATCTGCTGCTTCTTGTCCGGGGACACCACGTAGATCGGCTCGAAGTCGTGGTCGACGTCGACGCCGAGCCGCGCCCAGGACTCACCCTTGAACTTGGCCGGCACCTGGTCGGCGCCTTTGGGCAGGTCGCGGATGTGCCCTACCGAGGAGTCCACGACATAGCCGTCGCCGAGGTAGCCAGAGATGCTGGCGACCTTGTTGGGTGACTCGACGATGACGAGGGTGGTCAAGGGTTCTCTCCGCGGTGCTCGAATATTGCAGTGATCAGACGTGGCACACCGTAGCGTGCCTCGTCAAGAGTGCGCGTGACCGGTGCGGCGTGAGAGGTGACAAAATCGACCGGTGAGATTCTCCGGATACGCCGAGCTGTGGGCCAACAAGTCGGTGCGTTCGTTGTTCGTGGCCGCCTTCTTCGCGCGCATTCCTGCGCTGGCGGCCCCGCTGGTCCTCACGCTGTATGTGGTCACCGATCTCGACGGCACCTACACGCAGGCCGGGGTCGTGGCCGCCGCCTCGACGCTCGGGGCGGCCGTCGGATCGCCGTGGCGCGGGCGGCTGATCGACCGGCTCGGGCTCCGCCGGGCGGTCATGCCGTCGATCGTCGCGGTCGCGCTGCTCTATCCGCTCGCGGCCAACTCGACGTACGTCTACCTGATCCCGTTGTCCTTCCTGATGGGCCTGTTCCTGATCCCGGTGTTCTCGATGGTGCGGCTCTCGCTGAGCGTGATGCTCGAGGAGCGACAGCGGCGTACGGCGTTCTCGGCCGACAGCATCGTGAGCGAGGCGAGCTTCATCATCGGTCCGGCGGCTGGCGCGTTCCTGGCCACCCAGTTCGGCGCCGACATCGCGCTGTATGCGGTCGGCGCCTGCGAGGCGGTCGCAGGATTGATGTTCCTGCGGCTCAATCCGCCGACACGTTCGGTCAAGGACGAAGCCGCGGAGGTCGAGCCCTCGGCTGTCCCTGCGCACAAGCAGCCTTGGATGTCGGTGCCGATGGCCTTTCTGTTCCTCATCTCCGGCGGTGCGGTCGCCGCGCTCATGGCCACCGACCTGAGCATCGTGGCCGAGCTGCGTCATCTCGATGAGGTTGGCGTGGTCGGACTCGTCTATGCGCTGTGGGGTCTCTCCTCTCTATTGGGCGGACTCATCTACGGGCTGTTGAGCCGATCGCTCCGGCCGACCTATCTGTTGTTGGCGCTCGGTGCGTTCACCATCCCGATCGGGCTCGGCGGGCACGTGTGGTCGCTGGCGCTCTGGGTCATCCCCGCAGGATTCCTGTGTGCTCCGACCCTGACGGCCGCCGCCGAATGGGTCGCCAAGCTCGTACCCGAGGAGCGACGCGGGGAGGCGATGGGTTGGCAGGGCACCGCCATCACGATCGGCGGCGCGGCGGCCTCACCGGTGGTTGGATCCGCGATCGACGAGGTGGGTGCCTGGGGCGGGTTCGCGGTCGGCGGTGGGATCGCCACCGTCATCGCGCTGGTCTGCTGGGCCGCCCAGCTGATCCCGGCGTTCCGCCCTGAGCGGCATCCTTCTCTCGATGGCGCGCCGCGATGATCGTCCGCGACGCCGTACTTGCCGACCTGCCGGCGATCCTGGAGATCCACAACGACGCCATCGCCACCACGACGGCGATCTGGGACGAGCAGCAGGTCGATCTCGACGACCGGCGGCACTGGCTGGAGACCCGGCAGTCAGCCGGGCTGCCCGTGCTGGTCGCCGAGCTCGACGGCGAGGTCTCCGGCTACGCGTCGTACGGTCCGTGGCGGCCCTAGTAGGGCTACCGGTTAACTATGGAGAACTCGAACTACACCCATACGGACCGTCGCG
>JAWWPE010000302.1:0-17967 GCA_033850895.1 Nocardioidaceae bacterium
TTCGTGTCGTTGGAGTATCGGCCGTTCGTCGCGCCGCCGGGCAGCCCCGTTGTCGTCTTGACCGCCGGCTCAGAACGTACGAGCAGCTCAAGTGGCTTGACGCCCTTGATCTCCGGCGGTGCGACGGCGACGACCCAGGGACCCTTGCCACACTTCTTGCGGTCCGCGAGCGACGAGTCGATCGCCACCGCGTACGGCGCCTTCTGGTTGACCGAGCCCTGGACGAGGGTGTTGGCAGGTTCGCCGCAAGGGCGCCCAGCACCGTTGACCAAGGTCATCGTGAGGGACTCGGTGTCAGAAAGGCCCGCCGACGTCGTGCGTGTCGACGCGCTGACATGCAACGTGCCCTTGCCGACTTCGGGCACGGCGTAGTACTCCGTGCCGCTGTCGCCGATCGTGTCGAGCCACTGCCCGTCGGTGACCTTGACCGCCGACTTCGCGGCGGTGCCGCCCTCTATCGGCTGACCGGCCTCCTTGTAGCCGCGCGCAGCGCGGATCGACGTACGGGTCAGGGTGCTCGACAGGTCGGAGAGCTTGGAGACGTCGTAGTAGGTGCCTCCGCCGGCGGAGGCGATGCAGGTCAGCTGGTTGCGCGACGACTCGTCGACCTGCAGACCGACCGCGTCGATGTAGAAGTTCGTGCCGTGCTTCTTGAGGTCGCGGGCCACCTTGCACGGATTGCCGCCACAGTTCTCCTCCCCGTCGGAGACCAGCACGATGCTGCGCGGTCCATCCTTCGGGAGATCCTTGTAGGCCTGCTCGAGGCTGTAGGCGATCGGGGTGTTGCCGAGCGGCTTCAACTTGTTGACTCCGGCCTTGAGTCGATCCTTGTCGACCGTCGCCACAGGTGCGAGCAGCTGGGTGTCCTTGCAGGAGCCCTTGCCGTCGGAGATCGTCGAGCCGTAGACGCGAAGCCCGACCTTGGAATCGGCAGGCAGCTGGTTGATGACCTGGCGCAGGCCCTTCTTGGCGGCGTCCATGCGACTGCCGCCGGTGCCGGACGACTCCTTCATCGAGCCCGAGCCGTCGAGCACCAGGACCAGGGAGCCGCCATCCTGGCCGAGCACGGACTTGTCATCGGCCGATGCGGCCAGCGGAGAGCCGACCACGACGTAAGCACTCAGAATCCCTGCGGACAAAGCGGTTGCCAGTAGTTTCGATTTCCCCCGAAGCATTGTGTCAACGTACTCTACGGTCGAAGGACGTCGCGGCTCCCAATCCCTTACCGGGATGGTGCCGTGCGCTCACAGCTAGTCGTTACCCGGGGGGGTGGGCGTCATCGCCAGCCGTATCGTGCTCGTTGCGCCATTGCGCTCATCGCTTGGACTTTCCGGGTCGCATGACGGCCTGCCCGTCGCCGACATCCGCCATCCCGATGCCGTCGAGACGATGCTGGCGGGCTTCATGCATGGGGGTGACACGCCGATCGTCACCTGCTCGGTGGCGGACGTCGAAGAAGTACGCACACTGTTGAGCTACACGTCCGTACGCATCCCGGGGTTCCGGGCGGCGCTTGAACCGCTCCCTGGCACTCCGCTTGCCGTCGGCGTGGTCTCATCCCTCGCCGACGACCTCACCGATCCTGACGGCGACACCCTCGCCTGGCAGATCTCGGCGCTCGACTACCTTCGCGCGCGGATCTGGTCCGCCGTCTGGCTGCCGCGCGTCTCGGGTCTGACGACGCCGGCGCCGTCGCTGTTCCAGCACATGCGGTCCTGGCTCCCCGGCTCGGGATTCCTCGCTGTCCACGGCGACGGCACCAAGAAGAGCGGACGAGTGCTCAACGCCCGACACGCACCGGTCACCGGTCTCGACCCGCGCCCCGACGTGGCTCTGCTGCACTCCACGCTCCAGCACCCCACGTGGATCGTCCCCGCAGTCGCGACAGCGCTCGCCGCCCAGTCGGTCAGCGACGTCTCCACGGTTCGCGAGCAGATCGACACCTATGGCACGACGCATGCCGTCGAGCTCCTGGGTGTGCCCGCGTCGTTCCACGCCGACACCAAGCCCGACCCCCAGAGCATCTCCGCGTGCAACGCCTGCGGCACGCGCCACGCCCGTACGGCCTGTCCGCTGTGCGGCATGACCGTCACCGCCGCATCTCTCGTCCCCCTAGGAGAACATTCGTGAACCCCCGTCAGCGCCGCGGTGTGATCTTCATGCTGCTCGCAGGCATCACCGCTCTCGTGCTGTTCGTCGTCGCTGTCAACTACGTCGGCTCAGTCAATTCCAAGGTCTCGCCGGAAACCACGATCTACAAGGCATCCCGGCCGATCGAGGCCTACGCCGTCATCAACAAGAGCGACCTCACCGCAGTGCGTGTGCCCGAGCGCTGGGTCTCGCCGCAGGCCATCAAGGACGAGCAGTCCGTGATCGGGCGTCGGGTCAGCTTCAACCTCTCGCAGGGCACCTACCTCGGCAACGACATGCTGCTGCCGCCGTCGGCGCTGAACCAGGACGAGCGCGAGATCGCCCTGACGGTCGACGCCAAGACCGGCATCGCCGGACGCGTACGGACCGGCGACCGGGTTGACGTGTACGCCGTGTTCGGCGATGCGATCGGCAACGGTGAGTCGAAGGTCCTCGTACGCGGAGTGCGGGTGGTGTCCGTCCGCGGCGTCGAAACCCGCACCAAGCAGACCAAGGACGATCGACTCGACGAGAGCCAGGTCATCCCGGTGACGTTGGCGCTCAAGCCGGCTGCGGCGTTGGCCGTCACCTACGCCGACGCGTTCGCCACGACCGTACGCCTCGTGGGCCTGCCACCCGAGGTCGGTGACAAGGACCGTACGACGGAGCGCTCCGAGGTCAACGGCAAGGATCTCGGACTTCACGCAGGAGTGGGCGAATGAGCCACAGCGTTCTGATCGCGGCGCCGGACCAGACCACCGGCTACGAGCTGCGCGCCCAGGTTGAAGAACTCGCCGACTTCTCCGTCGTCGAGGTCGCCGACTCGACCCCGCGGCTGATCGACCTGGTCGCCCAGAGGGATCCGGAGATCGTCCTGATCCACGAGCAGCTCGGCCCGACGCCCGTGCTGCAGACGATCCGCGACCTGGTCGCCAGACGACCCGGCACGGCGGTGTTGCTGCTCAATGAGGAGCTGTCACCCGAAGTTTTCTCGGCGGCCATGGATGCCGGCGCGCGGGGGGTCCTCCCCTACCCGGTCACCCATGAGGCACTCGACGGCCGGCTCACCGCGAGCGCCGAATGGGTCACTCAGATGCGCCGGCACCTCTCCTCCGACGCGCTCGACCCCGACTTCACCGGACGGGGCCGACTCGTGGCGGTCGCAGGTTCCAAGGGTGGTGTCGGCACCACGACGGTGGCGGTCCACCTCGCCCACGACGCCGTGACCCGGGTGGCCGGTCGAAGCGTGTGCGTCGTCGACCTCAACCTCGACAACGGCGATCTCGCCGATGTCCTCGGCATCACGCACCGCCTCGACATCTCCGATCTGGCCAAAGTGGCGGACGACCTCTCGGCACAGACGATCGGGTCGGCGATCCACCGCAGCCCCTCCGGCTTGTCGGCCCTCCTTGGTCCGTCACGGATCGAGGACATCGGCGAGGTCGGTGAGCGCGAGACCATCTTGATCCTGGCGGCGCTGCGGCGCCAGTTCGACCTGGTGATCGTGGACTGTGGTTCCTCGGTCACGCCAGCGAGCGCGGCCGCCGTCGAGACCGCCGACGAGGCACTGCTGGTCTGCACGCCTGATCTGCTGGCTCTACGTGGCGCGCACCGCACCACCGAACGCTGGAAGCGCGTCGGCGCCCGCGAGCCAGAGAACGTCAAGATCATCATCAACAAGGTCAACCGGGACAGCGACATCCAGCCCGACACGGCCGCCCGGCTACTCCCTTCGGCGCCGGTCGACGCCTACCTACCGGACGCGTTCAAAACGCTGCAACGCGGTCTCAACCACCAGGACCCCGGCGAGATCCATGCCCGTGCGTGGTGGTCGCGGATCGAGGAGCTTGCCGCCCAGGTCGGCACCGTGCAGTCGGCCACACCCAAGCCGGCCGAGGGAACGCCGCGCTTCACCCTGTTCAAGCCCCGCAAGGCCGCGGAGCCCGCCACCGAGCAGGGCCAGGCCACGCTCGAGTTCGTCGGTACGATTCCGATCGTCCTGTTCCTGATGGTGCTGCTGTGGCAGATCGCGCTGTGGGGTGTCTCGGCCGCCTACACCAGCCACGCCGCCGACGAAGCAGCGCGGGAGGCCGGGATCCAGACCAGCACCCCCGCCGACATCCAGGCGGCCGCGCTCGACGCCGTACCGAAATGGTTCCGTGACGGCATGGCCGTACATCGGACTGCCGACAACACCGTGAAGGTCACCGGCAAGCTGCCGATGCTGCTCCCGAGCATCACCGTCGACGACCTCGAGTTCACCTCGGACGTACCCATCGTCGAGGAGGACGGCTCATGAGACGACACGACGAGAGCGGCACGTCGACCCTCGAGGTAGCCGGAATGGCACCACTGGTCGTGCTCGTCATCTTGATCCTGGTGCAGGCCGCGATGGCGTTGTACGGCATCACAACGGCGCAGACCGCCGCCCGCCAGGGCGCCCGCGCCTACTCACAGGGAAATGATCCGTACGCCATCGTCCGCAAGTCCGTTCCCAGCTGGATGGGTGTTGACGTGCAGACGTACGGCCCCGGCCACGGCGTCAAGGCCACCGTCGACCTTCCCGACATCCTGCCTGGCTACAACCTCAAGGTCACTCGAGAGACGGTCATGCCGTGAAGCGCCGTACATTCGACGCCGGTTCGGTGCGGCAGGAGGATCCCGACGCGGGTCGGTCCGACAGCACGCTGCCGGACGAGGCCGACGACCTGCTTGTCGCCGACTTCCGCGAAAAGCTGCTCGACGAGATCGATCTCGGTGAGCTCTCCAAGCTCGACCTCACCCAGCGCCGTGCCCGCCTCGAACGGGTCATGACCCACCTGGTCGCGAGCCACGGACCGCTGTTGTCGAGCCGCGAACGTACGGCCCTGATCAGGCGTGTGGTGGCCGAGGCGCTCGGTCTCGGCGTCCTCGAGCCGTTGCTGGCCGACGACGCCATCACCGAGATCATGGTCAACGGCGCCGACCAGATCTTCGTGGAGAGGCTCGGCCGCATCGAGCTGGCCAATGCCCGATTCGTCAACAACGAGCAGCTCCTGCAGACCATCGACCGCATCGTGTCCACCGTCAACCGTCGCGTTGACGAGTCCAGCCCGATGGTCGACGCACGGCTGCGCACCGGCGAGCGAGTCAACGTGATCCTGCCTCCGCTGTCGCTGGATGGACCGGTCGTCACGATCCGGAAGTTCCCTCGGCCGTTCACGATGCAGCAGCTGATCAACAGCGGGACGCTCGACGCATTGACCGCGCGGGTCATGGAGATGTGCGTACGCGCGAAGTTCAACATCCTGGTCTCCGGCGGCACCGGTTCGGGCAAGACCACCTTGCTCAACTCGCTGTCGGCGTTCATCCCCGAGGGCGAGCGGATCGTCACAATCGAGGACGCCGCCGAGCTCTCCCTGCAACAAGCCCACGTGATCCGGCTCGAGTCGCGCCCGGCCAACGTCGAGGGCCGCGGCTCGATCACGATTCGAGACCTGGTCCGCAACAGCCTGCGCATGCGACCCGATCGCATCGTGGTCGGCGAGGTTCGAGGCGGGGAGACGATGGACATGCTCTCCGCGATGAACACCGGCCATGAGGGCTCTCTGACCACGATCCACGCCAACAGTCCCGGCGAAGCACTGAGCCGCGCAGAGACGCTGGCCAGCATGAGCGACCTCGACCTGCCATTTGCTGCGGTGCAGGAGCAGGTCAACAACGCGATCGACATCATCATCCAGCTCGATCGCGGGCCCGACGGATCGCGTCGGGTGACCGAGGTCGTCCTCGTCGTGTCCAAGGGCCGCGAGGAGTATCGCCTGCACACCCTGTCGAAATTCGAGGCCGAACCGATCGGCACCGACCGCGTGGTCCGTGGGCGGCACCGGGTCTCGGTCCTTCCCGCCGCGTTCGTCCGGCGGCTGCAGATGGCCGGCGAGACCATCCCCGAGGCGGCGACCGGCGAGGCGGGCATCTGAGATGGCGCCCACCGTCCTGCTCGTGGTCCTCGTCCTCGTGCTCGTGCTCACCGCGATCTACCAGTTCTGGATTGATCTCGGCGAGAAGGCCCAGGTGTCGCGCGCGATAGCGCCCGAGGCAATCGCGGACCAGGCTCTGCGACGCCGCACCGCACTCGACCGGCTCGTCGTCAGGAGCCGTTGGGGCGGGCGGGTCCAGAATGCGATCTCGTTGACCGGTTGGTCGATCTCACCGAGTCGATTCGTGATCGCCGGCACCATGCTCTGCACGATCATCGGACTCATGCTGGGCATGACCCTGTCCTGGTTGCTCTTCCCGTTCGGCTTCTACGGCGGTTTTCTGCTGATCCGCGGTTACCTTCGCCGCGAGCGCGAGAAGCGCAAGGAAGAGTTCATCAGCCAGATGCCGGAGCTGGCGCGCACCCTTTCCAATGCTTCGTCGGCGGGCTTGTCGATCCGTACTGCGGTCGCCATGGCAGCTGACGAGCTCGCCGAGCCGGCGCGCTCTGAGTTGCGCACCGTCTCCGATGAGCTCAACCTCGGCGTCCCCCTCGACACTGCCCTGTCGGACATGGAGGATCGGCTGCCGTCCCGGGAGCTCGGCATCCTGGTGAGCGCCCTGGTCGTCAGCTCCCGCTCAGGTGGTGCGCTGGTCAGTGCGTTGCGAGACATCTCCGAGACGCTCGAGACCCGCAAGGAGGTGCGCCGTGAGATCCGTACGACCTATGCACAAACCGTCGCGACGGCGTATGCCGTGCTGGCGGTTGGGAGCCTCTCACTGTTCCTCCTCGAGGCCATCCACGGGGGCACCGTCGACGCGATGCTCCGCAATCCGGTCGGACAGGCCTCACTGATCTTTGCCGCACTCGTCTACTCAGGCAGCATCTGGGCGGTTCGCCGCATGACCCGGGTGGAGATCTGATGTACGCGCTGTTGTTCGGACTCGCGATCACTGGGGCGTTCGGCGTCTTCGTTGTGGGCTATCGGATGGCCCGGGCGGACACGTTGGAGAACTGGGACGTCGCCGACATCGTCCTGCTACGCGACGAGAACCGCCGCAAGAACAGGGTCGGCCCGCTGGACCGCCTCGCCAAGCGCCTGTCCCCCCAGCTGGGTGTGCTCCTCGGCCCCCGCATCCTCGCCAACCTGCGCCGCCGCATCGACCTGGCGGGGCGGCCCAATGGCATGACGGTCGACACATTCCTGCAGCTGATCGTCAAGTACGCCGTCGCGCTCGGCACCGCTGCGTTCGCGCTGTTCCTGCTCGGCAGCTACCTCTCGGCGCTCATCGCGATCCTGGCCACCCCGATCCTGCCGATGTCCCGTCTGGCCGGGCTCCAGCGCCGTCGCCGCAGCACGATCGACGACCACCTGCCCGACTTCCTCGACGTTCTTGCCGTGACGGTGGGTGCGGGCATCGCATTCCGATCCGCCCTCGACCGGGTCTCCGCCCGATTCACCGGCCCGCTGCGTGACGAGCTCAGCTTCACGCTGCATCAGCTGGACGTAGGCGTGCCCCGTCGTCAGGCCTTCTCCAACTTGCGCGATCGCTGCGATTCCGAAGCCATGAGCTCCTTCGTCTCGGCCTTCCTGCAGGCCGAAGAGCTCGGGGCACCACTCGGTGAGACGTTGTCGAGTATCGCCCGCGACAGCCGGCGCGACGCCTCCCAGCGGGCCCGGCAGCGGGCGTCACGGATGGTGCCGCGCGTGACGCTGCTCGTCTCCACGGTCATGGTGCCGCCCAGCATCATCATGATCGTCGTCGGTCTCTATCTCGGCTCCGACGTCGACCTCGGGAGTCTGCTCAGTGGAAATTGATCGTTCCCTGGTTGAGCGGGTAGTGAAGTTCGCCTTCCTGATCCGACTGGCATCGTTGCTCCTGGTCGTCGTACTCCCCAGCGACATCGCACGGTCGGGATTCGGCCTGGTCGCGATCATGTTCATCACGATCACGAGCGGTGCCGGTCTCTATGGCACCAGCGTGTTCACCCGACGGGTGGCCGCTCACCCGATCCTGATGGTCATCGACGTGCTCGTCGCCGCAGCGATCCTGGCTGCCGTCGGCACTCAGAGCCCGCTGGTCATCTACACGTTGAGCACAGCGGTCCTGATCGGCATCCTGCTGACTCCTCCCGTCGCGGCCCTTGTCATGTCCGTGCTGATCTCCTCGTACGTCCTGGTGGCAATCATCGAGAACGCCGACGGCACGGTCGACCACAGAGGAGTCACCTCGGTCCTGCTGCTGCCGATCACGTACGCCACGGTCGCCGCGCTCGGCTCGATCATGCGCGCGTTGCACGAAGCGGCGATGATCGAGCAGTCCAAGGCTCGCAGGTATTCCGAGGACGCGGCGCGAGACCGCGAACGGGCGCGACTGGCCCGCGACATGCACGACTCGGTGGCCAAGTCGCTGCACGGAATCGGCCTCGCCGCCGCCGCCCTGCCGCGTTGGGCCGACAACGGTCCCGAAGCGGTTGCCCACAAGGCGGTCGAGCTGCAAGCCGCTGCGGAGACCGCGTCTCAGGAGGCTCGCGACATCCTGATCGCCCTTCGCGCCGACACCGATGACCGCACCCTCGCTGAGCAGCTCAGACAAGTGACGGAGGACTTGCGCACCCATGGTCTCGAGGCCGGATTCACGCTCGCCGGTATCGGCGACTGCGACCACCAGATCAAGAGCGAGCTGATGTCGATCGCCGGTGAGGCGCTGGAGAACGTACGCCGTCACAGTCGGGCAACTCACGTAGCGGTCCGGTGCACGGGCACCGCCGACTCCATTGAGCTACAGATCGCCGACGACGGCGTCGGCTTCGAGCCGGCACACACGCCCCGGGGGCATTTCGGACTCGTCGGCATGCGAGAACGCGTCGAGAGCATCGGCGGCACGCTCGAGCTCTCCACCCGCTCTGGTGCGGGCACCACCATCACCGTGCACTCTCCTCGCACGGTCGTCACCGAAGGATCATCATGAGCGAAGCCATCCGCGTCCTGATCGTGGACGACAACCAGGTCGTCCGCATGGGCCTGCGCAGTCTGCTCGACTCCGAGCCCACCATCGCGGTGGTGGGCGAGGCCGACAACGGACACGACGCCGTGCGCCTCAACACCGAGCTCGACCCCGATGTCGTGCTGTGCGACGTACGCATGCCGGGGCTGGACGGCGTCGGCGCAGCTGCGCAGATGTCGCCGACCAGCAACGTCCTGATGCTGACGTACTCCGACGATCTCGATGTCATCCGTGGGGCGATGGCGGCAGGCGCCAAGGGCTATCTCGTCCACGGCTCCCACCAGTCCGACGAGATCGTGGCCGCCGTGGTCAGTGCTTCCCGCGGCTCCTCGGTCCTCGGTCCGGCCGCCGCCGCGGCATTGCTGTCAGAGTCCAGCGCGGGACGGCCCGCGGCCAACCGTCCGCACGCCGACCTCCTGACCGCCCGGGAGGTCGAGGTCATGGATCACGTCGCCTCAGGACTGACGAACCGCGAGATCGCCCGTACGTGCTTCCTCGCTGAGAAGACGGTCAAGAACCACCTCAACAACATCTTCCCGAAGCTCGGGGTCACGACCCGTGCGGAAGCGGTGAGCCTGTGGCTGGGAGCCTCCAAACCCACGCAGAGTGCCTGAGAAGTTGGGTCCGACCTGGGCCGTGGGACCCATGTAACAGCCGGTCCTGGGCGCATAACGTGAAGGTGTTGGCAAGGACATCAGGCCGACACGAAGCCTCCCGCAACATCCAGAATCACACCAAGGAGAATGACATGAGTACCTTCGCACTCAAGCTCTACAGCACGATGATGACGATCACCGCCGCTCCGGCCAAGAAGGACGAGAAGGGCCAGGGCACACTCGAATACCTCGGCATCGTCATCATCGCGGCGCTGCTGGTGACCGCCATCGTGACCGCCGTCAAGGGCGTTCACATCGACACTGTCGTTCACGACCAGATCCAGAAGATCATCGACCTCGGCAAGGGCTGATGACCCACCGCACTGAACAGGGAGAGCGCGGCGCTGCCGCGCTCTCCTTGTTGACGGTCGCGATCATCCTCGCGTTGGCGATCTTCACCGTCATGGCTCTGCCGCTGACCCGCGCCAGCGATGCCAAGGCAAAGGGCAACTCCGCCGCGGATGCGGCGGCCCTCGCCGGTGTCGAGTGGATCCGCCTCGACCTGCGGGACGCATTGACCACCCGGGGCTGGCTGGGTAGCTGGGACGCCTACCGCGACATCATCGGCGGCGGCCTCGGGTCCGCCCAGGATTATGCGTCTCGCAATGGGGCCACACTCGTCAGCTATCACGCCGACCTGCTACATCTCGAGGTCTACGCCAAGGTGCGCGGCCGGGTCGTCGACGGGCACACCACCGAGAGTGAGGCAACCGCACGCCTGCAGCTCCCCACCTGCACGACCAAGCCCGACGACACTCCTCCGTCCGACGACGATCCGAAGCCCGGCGAAGATGACAAGCCGCCACCGGTGAAGTTCACCTGCGACGGCATCGACATCACGATCCACCCGGGCAAGGACGACCCGGGCAAGCTCGACCTTCCGGCGTCAATCATCGACCAGCTGCTCAACAACAGCCACGCGAAGCTGGTCTCCTAGCCGCGATGCACGTCCACCACCGACCCGGAACGCAGACCCCACGTCTCGAACGCGCCGGCTTCCGCCTCGATGACGGAGTGGCTCCGACGACGTACCGCAGCCAGCCTTCCGGGTGCAAGAGTCTGGGCGACGAGCACGATGCCGCGCCTGTCGACCAGGGCGACATCGATCGGGAACTTCATGCCGAAGGTGTGCACGTGTCGGCAGGGCGTCAGCCAGAACGCACCCTCGATGCCTTCGCGGCCGAGCAGACCCTTGCGCCGCCGACCGTACGTGTCAGCCAGCTCCAGCGGCGCCGCGCGACGCCCGTCCACCATCAGCTCGGCCACCCGGCCATCCTACGACCGAGACAGGAGTGACATGAGACCGCTCATCGTGATCGGCTCGGCTCTCACCGCCGCCGTCCTCACCTTCATTGCCGCCGTGATCGGCAGGATCGTCGCTGTCAACCAGGATTCCGAGCTCCATGGCGTTGCGGCCCGCTCGCTGCTGGTGGTCATCGCCCTGGGGCTCACGGCGATCTTCTGGTGGCTCCGCATGACGCCGAGAGACCGGCCGGAAGCCCTCCTTCTCGGCCTGCTCGGTGGCTGGCTGCTCAATCCGTCTAGCTGGACCGGAGCGTCGTACGCCGGCCGATTCTTCACGTCTTACGGCCTGGGTTCCTTCGTGATCGACTTGGTGCTGTGGGCCATGACGTCGATGGCCATTCTCACGGTCCTGGACCGCACGTCGACCACGGCCTCACGATGACGCGAAGTGTGCTCCGTCTCGCCCTCACGGCCGCGGTCGCCAGTCTGCTGAGCGCCTGCTCTTCTGGGGACATCCCGTCGGACCAGGAGATCAGGCCCGCCAAGGCGCCGACTGCCTGGACCACCAATGATCTCGGTCCCGTCAGGGTGTCTGCGCCCCCGTCGTGGACCAAGGGTCCCACCACGGACGCGACCTCCACCGTCAAGGTCACGAGGTGGCGGGCCGATGTGAGCGGCACTTCAACAAGTGGCATGGAGGTCAAGGTCATCTCCACGCCGCAGCAGAACGCCAGGAGAGCCGCCACGGCAATCGCCGTCAACGCCATGGCGACGCTCCGCGGCGGCAAGATCAAACCACAACAGATCACGTGGCCCCACGCCAGGGACGCCTATTACTTCGACTACAACGCAACGACCGGCACCCCGGCGGCCACCTATGCCACCCGAACGGTCGTTTTCGACCTCGCCGACGGCAGCCAGGTGCAGGTGACCGCGCTCGCCGCCAAGGGCAGCTCCGAAGCCGCCGCGCCCCGGCGCGCGCTGGATTCGGTCGTGCTCGAGAAGACCGAGTAGACCACTCTGGGCCCGGCCGCCCGGGCGGACTTGGGCCCACATCGGGTCGTCAGGCCCACGACCGCGCCATACCGGGCTGCCTAGCGTCAGAACTGACGCTCGACCACCCATCTACACACTCGCAAACCAGAGGCACCTCATGAACTTCTTCGGACACTCCGTGAGTCTCCGGCGACGCCGGCCACGCTCCGAACGCGGCCAAGGGTCGCTGGAGTCGCTCGGCATCTTCGTGCTGGCGGCAATCCTCACCACGGCCACGGTCGGCGTCATCGTCCAGACCAGTCCGTCGATCCGGGAGAACGTCGGCTACCAGCTCTGCAAGATCGTCAAGGTCGGTGGTGGCGGCGGTGAGTGCACCCCGCCAGCTGATCCCCGTACGCCCGACGCGTACGTCCCGCCGGAGCAGTGCGTGGTCGGCGCGAGCGGCGAGGACGACCAGGGCAGCCTGATGATCGCCGTCGTCAAGATGGAGGACGGCGAGACCTGGCTGATCGAGGATCTCGGCGATGGCAAGTCGCGGCTGACCAGGTCGACCAACGAAGGCGTCGGCCTGACCACCGGAATCGGCTTCGAGGTCACCGGGACGGTCGACGGACACAAGATGGGCCTGGCGCTCGGCGCCCGCGCCACCGCGTTGCTGGCCGGCACTCAGGGCGACGTCTACTACGCCGACAACCCCGATCAGGCCAAGGCGATCCTCGGTGGCAAGAAGACCGACGACACCAAGGACTTCTGGTGGGGCGACAGCGGACCAGTGCGCTGGGTCGCTGACAAGGTCGGCGGCAAGAACAAGTACGAGGACACCGAGCCCGACGAGACCTGGTCCGAGGGCGGCTTCAAGGCCGACGGCGTGGCGACCGGCACGCTCTTGTGGAGTAGCGCCGAGGCCAAGGTCGCCGAAGAGGCGTACCTCGGCACCAAGACCAAGAAGGACGGCAGCACGACGAGCTACTTCCGGGGTGAGATGTCGGGTGAAGCCGGCGTCGACATCGGGGTCTCCGACGCCGAGGTCGAGGGTTCGCTGGAGTCGCTTGTCGAGGTCGACCGCGACAAGGACGGCAAGCCCATCGCGATGCGCCTCGTGAGCGCCGTCATGGGCAACGCCGAGGCCAATGACAATCTCGACGACGAAGAGTCCAAGCCACCCGAGTACACCAAGAAGACCATCGAGATCCCGCTCGAGACGCAGGCCCAGAGGGATCTCGCCAGCCGGGTGCTCTGGGCGACCGGACTCCCGTTCATGCCCGGTATCAGCGACGGCATCACGTCGACCGATGCTGTGGGCGCGCCGTGGCAGATCAACCAGATCGGCAAGGACCTCGCAGCCGAGGTCAACCGCGACGGCTACATGTGGGAAGAGGACTACTCCCAGGAGAGCTCGACCAACGGCTACGACGTCGACGTCGAAGTTGGCCTCGTGCTCGGCGGCAGTGGAAAATGGAGCAAGACCGCCCAGGAGCTCAAGTCGTACAAGTACTGGGACGGCACCAAGTGGGCGACCCGCGAAGGTTGCGGCGAGTGACACCGATGAAGGGAACAATCGTGAAGCTGGGATCCATCTTCGTAGGCCTCGCGGCCCTGCTCGCCCTGTCGGCGTGCGGGTCCTCGGGTGACGCGATCCCGTCCGACCAGGCGCTGCAACCCACGAAGGGCAAGTCGGCCTGGCCGGTCACCGATGTGGATGGCGTCACGATCAACACGCCGTCGGCGTGGGACAAGACCGGCCCCATCGATGCCAAGCCCGGTCAGCTCTACACATTCCAGACACCCACCAACTCGTTCGGGACGCGCGGCGGAGCCCAGCTCGTCACGCTCGACAAGCGCAAGCAGAGTGCCGAGAAGATGGTGAAGGCGCTCGGGGACGAGGCGGTCGCCGTCGCGGGTGCCAAGGAGGTCACCACGACCCCCGTCAAGTGGCCCGGAGCCACCTCGGCCTGGTACCTCACGTACGTCGCCTATCCCCCGCACAACGGCAAGACCGCCCCACACCCGACCCAGGTCCTCGTCGTTGACTTCGACAAGGTCGGCCAGGCGCAGGCTACGGTGACCGCCCTGAAGGAAGACTTCACACCGCAGCAGATGCACGCAATCCTCGGCACCGTCAAGATCACCGACAAGGCGGGCACCAAGTCGTCATGACCTTGTCGATGCGACGGGTCACGGCCCTCTTCGGGTTGCTATGTCTGGCCGGTTCGGTGCTCGCAGCGGCCTTCGCGGTGTTTTTGCTGGCGACCAACGGCTCGGGCCCGACGTTCAGCGGCGAGGAGTCGCCGACGGGTCAGAGCGTGCGGCTCGTCAGACCGACGACGCTGTGGGCCAAACCGTCCACGGTCGATCTCTCGTCGGTCACCTGCACGGCCGAAGAGCTCGGCGGTCCCAAGACCGTACGTCTCCCGCTCGGGCACGCCCCGGACGGCAAGGCCACGGTGACGAGCAGCGCTCACGGCACGTTGCGCTACCTCACGCGTACCTCGAAGGCCGGCTTCACCGTCGGCTCGGTGACCTGCACGGGCACGAACTTGTCAGCGATCGTCACGGCGCGCGACTCTGGCGCGATTCACCACGCCGCAGGCGTCGCCTTTCTGGTCGCCGTACCGATCCTGCTGCTCCTCGGTCTCGGCATCCGCCGTGCCGGCTTCCGGCTCGACTCGTCGGCCACCTGAGCTGCGAGCGCTTGAACGACCGGATCGCCCCGGGCACAGCAAAGGCCCGGGAGCAGTGCTCCCGGGCCTTTGCCTACTGATCTAGATCAGAGGGGGCGATATGCCGCCCCCAAGCTCTCGCGAGCTTTTTGTCCTACTTACAGGGGGCGGATGTTCGTCGCCTGCAGGCCCTTCTGGCCCTGCTCGACGTCGAATTCGACCTTCTGGTTCTCGTCCAGCGAGCGGTAGCCGCTCGAGGCGATCGCGCTGAAGTGCGCGAATACGTCTTCGCTGCCGTCGTCGGGGGCGATGAATCCAAAGCCCTTGTCAGCGTTGAACCACTTGACGGTTCCTGTTGCCATTTTTGTTACTCCTCTTAGCGAGATGTCACCCACGTCTTTCGCGAGCGACTGTCGCGACACACATCCAACCCTCGGAGGAAATAAGCAACCAATTAAGGAACTACATTCATTCGTACGGCCCAACGTCGTGCAACCCACCAAGCATAGCGGCCCGGCACCCCAAAAGGACACTCAGGACACGACCGCCCCGCCTAACCCCAGGCTTTCTCGAGCTCAGCCAGGCTCGTTTCGAGATGCGTGAGCAGTCGCTGCAAGTGAGGGATGGACTTGCGGCAGCCGATCAGACCGAAGTCCAGGAAGCCGTGACGACTCGTCAGGGTGATGTTGAGCGCCTGACCGTCGAGCACGATCGACACGGGATACATGCCGTCGAGGCGCGCGCCGTTGAAGTACATCTCGTTGGTCGGGCCGGGCACGTTCGACACGATCACGTTGAACGGCGGGTGGGTGTACTTCACGAATCCGGGGATCGGCGTCATCGCCAGCGGCAGCACTTGGGCAGCCGACAGGGCCAGGATCTGCATCGGCGTGAGATCGCCCATGATCTTCTTGGCCTGGCGCGACGATGCAGCGATCTCCTCGAGCCGGGTTGGACCGTGCGAGCGGTCGGTCGCGAGATTGACGATGATCGCACCGACCGAGTTGCCTCCGCCGGCGTCATTGCCGGCCGACTCGGCACGCAGCGCCAGCGACACCGGCACCATCGCCAGCATCGGGTCGTCCGGCAGGGCGTTCTGCTCCAGGAGGTACTCGCGCAGGGCGCCAGAGACCATGGCGAGCACGACGTCGTTGAGGGTCGTGCCCGACGACTTGGCGACACCCTGGATGCGGTCGATCGCCCACGACTGCGCGGCGAAGCGACGGGCGCCGCCGACCGGACCGTTGAGCATCGTCTTGGGCGCTCGCGGCAAGGTGATGTCACCGTCGCGGCGTACCTGGTTGGCAATGCGCAGACCCGCGGGCACCAGGCCGGCGAGCTCCCCGGCAGCCCCCGCACCGGCCCTGACCACTCCCCACGGGTCGAAGCTGCGTGACGTGGATTCCCGCTTGCGGGCCGGCAGGGACCACGGCGGTACGCAGTCGCGGGCGGAAGGGTCGTCGCTCAACGAACGCTGCATCAGCTTGATCGCTGACACACCGTCGACCATGGAGTGGTGGATCTTGCTGTAGACCGCGACGCGGCCGTCGGCAAGGCCCTCGACCAGGTGCGCCTCCCACAGCGGGCGGTGTCGGTCGAGCAGCGACCCGTGCCACCGCGAGGTGAGCTGCAGCAGCTCGCGGATGCGTCCCGGATGGGGTACGGCCGAATGCCGCACGTGGTAGTCGAAGTCGATCGTCTCGTCGACGGACCACCACGTGTTGCCGAGGGTGCCCACCGGCTCAGCAGGGCGCTTGCGGAACAGCGGCGAGACATTGTCGGTGCTGCGGAACGAGTCCAGCAGGTCGCGGGCGAACTCGGGCCCGGCGTCCTCAGGCGGGACGAACAGCTGCAGACCACCCACGTGCATCGGGTGCTCACGGGACTCGGCCAGCAGGAACATGGAGTCCGTTGGCGGCATGAACGACATTCGGCAATCCTCACCCGGATGAATGGATACTCGCAGTACGCTAACGATCACGAGTGACGCAAGTCACTGTATGTGAAGTTCTGATGAACGCATGTTGCGTCGGCGAAGGGGCACACGAGAACGATGGCAACGCATCTGAATCTCGCCGCAGAGCCACGCTTTTTCCGTGGCGCGAGCGTACAGTCCCGGCTCCTCAGCTTCGGCCTTCGCCACACCGTACGTCCGGTGCTCGGGTTGTGGGCACGGCTGCCATTCGATGTGTTCCCGCCCAATGTCGTCGATCACCTCGCCCGCCTGCTCCCCGTGCACGAGGGCACGATGTGGCGCACGGTCGACCTCGCCGACTGCGGCAGCGAGTGGTTGCAGGCCAAGGGCGTCGCCGACATCAACGGCGGCAATCCCGGCGCGATCCTGTACTTCCACGGCGGAGCGTTCCTCACCTGCGGCCTCAACACCCATCGCCGGTTGGTGTCCCGCATCTCCTACGCCGCCAAGCAGCCGGTGCTGAACGTCGGATACCGCCAGATGCCCTACGAGCCGATCACCGAATCGGTGGCCGACGGCGTCGCCGGATTCCGCTGGCTGCTCGACCAGGGCTACCGCCCCGAAGACATCACGATCGCCGGCGACTCGGCCGGTGGCTACCTCGCGTTCAGCGTGGCCCGTGCGGTGATGGACAACGACTGGGGCCGGCCGGCCGGGGTCGTCGCGATCTCGCCGTTGCTCGACTTCGACCCGACCGGCAAGCAGAACCACCGCAACGCCGATCGCTGCCAGACGTTCCCGCTCAATGCGGTCGCGAAGCTCAGCGACGTGTCGCTGCGGATGGACACCCGGCGGGGCATTGCCGGCAGCCGGGTGTGCCCGGTCAACATGCCACTCGCCGACATGCCGCCAGCGCTGATCCACATCGGCTCGCACGAGGTCCTGATGGCCGATGCCGAGCTGATGGCCAACCGGCTGGTGTCGGCCGGCGTTCCCTGCGACCTGCAGGTGTGGGACCGCCAGGTGCACGTCTTCCAGGCCGCCGCGGCGTGGGTCCCGGAGGCCCGGGTGGCGATCGACGAGATCGGTACGTTCGTCCGCGGACTTGCCGACCAGGAGGTCACGGTCAGCAAGTCGATCACTGCCCCCCGCGCGGCGCGAGAGACCAAGGCCGCCGCGCAGTCCTGATCCCTGCGATGCTGGCCCCGTGAACGACAACGAGCTCATCGCCGACCTCGCCAAGAAGTCCGGCCTGGTGTGGGTCTCCTACGCACGCCACACGCATGCGATCTGGCACGAGTGGGTCGACGACGCAGTATGTCTGGTCACCGGCGGGACCGAGCAGCCGCTGCCCGACATCGAACGCCACGAAACTGTGCGACTGCTGCTGCGCGCCAAG